>JAGCAL010000042.1 GCA_017652715.1 Candidatus Saccharimonadota bacterium
ACAGATATAATATAAATTTGGGGTTAATACATTTCGCGATGGTGGCTGGACTATTAACACGACTCTAGATTACCGTGCTCAGAAAATTGCCGAAGACGCTGTTGCTGTCGGTATGGGCCATACCTATAAAAACAATAGCGATAACATTGCTATTGTTTCGGTAGATGTTGAAACTTCCCAAGTTATCGCTATGGTTGGTTCCTCCGACTTTAATAACGCAGAATACGGCGAGTTAAACGTAACAACTGACTCTCTAATCGAGCCGGGTTCTTCAATTAAGCCGATTCTTGACTATACGCCGTTATTCATGCAGCGTGAAGGTATTAATTATGGCCCAGGTTCAATTTTGAAAGATGAGAATATTAACCGGATTTACTGCGCCGGCGCTACGCGTGGTTGTGCGCTCGGTAACGCGACCGGTAGTTTCTATGGCAACGTAACAATTCGCTTCTCGCTAGGTCATTCCCTAAACATCGCCGCAGTAAAGGCTCTATATATTAATGGTATTGATAACTCGCTCGAAGTTGCACATAAACTAGGCGATGTATCCTACTGCGAAGGGCGTGAAGATTATGGTCTCTCGATTGCAATCGGTTCTGGTTGTAACGTACGTATGGTAGAACACGCTAATGCGTATGCTTCCCTTGCACGCGGTGGGACTTATAAAGATTTAGCCTATGTTCTTGAAGTTAAGAACTCCTCTGGTGAAACTATCGAAACTTGGAGTGATAGCGAAGGTGAACGCGTAGTAGACGAACAGGTTGCGTACATGATCTCTAATATCTTGAGCGATGGTAGCGCCCGCTTTAATGTCTACGCTCCAGGCGGCTCACTCAGCGCTGGGTTTGTTGTTCCTGGTGTTTGGACTGCTACAAAAACTGGTACAACGACGACCGCTAATTCCGCTGTTACAAAAGACTCTTTGATTGAAAGCTATTCAACTGCCGTTTCGACCTTCGTCTGGAATGGCAATCATGATGGCTCAGGACTATCTTCGAACACAAACGATATCGTGCGTCATACCGTCGGTACCTACATGGAACGCGTACACAAAGAGGTTTACGGACCAGATGGACGTTGGTCCTCTGGCGACCAACCGGCTCGCCCGGCTGGCATACAAACCCTGACCGTAAACGGCAAGACAGATATCTGGCCTAGCTGGTTCAACTCGGCTAAGAACTCCGGTGTAGCTAAAGAAACTCTCGTATTTAACCGCTATAATCACTTACTTGCTTCGGCTTGTACTCCAGAAGAGTATAAGATTGAAGTTGAAGTCACGAAGACTACCGACCCGATGACCGGAAACGCTGTTTATAGTGTTCCGGAACCGTATAACCGTGAAGTTTCCGATACTTGTGACTACGAACCTCCGCGCCTATCCCTCTCAGTTAGCGGCGACAAAGTAGTTGCTGTTGTAAGAGGCGGTAGCTACGATCTTGCCGGATATACACTATATGTAAACGGCGAAGAAAGAGGTGGCGTATCTCTAAGTAGTAGTGGTGTCGTGAATGGTTATACTATCACCTGTGGCGATAAGACCGTACGTCTCGTAATTTCAGATACCGCCGGCTATAGTGCATCAAGCGAAATCAATGTTAATCCGACCTGTGCTCCGACTGTTGATGATAATACAGAAAACAACAATAGCGAGAATAATAATGAAGGTGGTGGCCAATAAGGCCACTAACCTTTAATTAGCTTCGCAAAAATCATCTTACCGGACGAAGTTTGGTGTAATCTGATAAATTCTACAGTAATACGCTTACCGATTTTGTTGGCTGCTCTATCGACAACAACCATAGTTCCGTCTTTCAAATGCCCTACCCCCTGGCCTCGGTTTGCGCCCTTTTCTGTAATCTTAAGTTCAATCTTCTCGCCTGGTAGATATTCGGTTTTAACTGCAAGCGCGAGGTCATTGATATTGAGAGTCGCAACCTTTTCAGCTGTGGCTACTTTAATTAAATTATAATCTAGTGTTAGAATTGAAGCCTTATTCTTCTTTGCGAGTTTCAGAAGTTGTTCATCGACTTTCTTTGGTTCTTCCCCGTCGTCTTCGATTATCGTATTAACCTCGATTACTCGTTCGAGTTCCGACACATTGCTAAGCCCAGCTCGAGCCTTACCTCGTTTTTCATTATCTTTTCCGTCGGCGAGTAGTTGAAGTTCTCTTAGAACGCTTTTTGTGACAATTAAATCACCATCAATAAAGCCAGTACGCGCAATATTAAGAATTCTTCCGTCGATTAAAACCGAAGTATCGACATAAATCTTTCGCGTCCCAGTTCTAGTTGGCTTATATTTCTTTGCAGCAATAAAAGTAGTCTCTGATAGAATCAGTAAACTAATTATTAGGGTTACAATTTCCATGCCGTCTATTATATCATATCTTGACCATGCTCTATTGCGTGCTCATGGTTGCGCTTAAGAATGTCCTGATATTTCTCTTCTAAATCTTGTCGGCCAACCACTTTTGCTATATCAATAGCCAAATCATAACGCGAAGCCGCATTCCGTTTTAACATTTCGAACTGAGTTGTTGTTGAACCTTCTTCGTTAAAACCATGCACGCGCAAACGTCCGCGATTAGTATAGTTTTCGAGTATGGTCTCAAAAGTTTCCGGCCAACCATGGAAGTTTGCAAGAATCGGTTTATCTTCTGTAAACATTTCAATAAACTTATCGCAACTAAGCTTATTCGTGTTTGTTCCGATCGCTCGATAAGACAAAGCATTAATCCCGACAAAACGAATCTTTATTTCAGGTAAATCCTCTTTTAGTATCTTAATAGCCTCAATTGTCTCGCGGGTCGGAATATCTCCGACGGCTGTAAAGACAAAATCTGGCTCGTCGTCTGATATAAATTCGTAAACAAGCGCCCCGCCGTTCTCGAACTGGAATTTTGCTTGTTCGATATCGAGATATCTCGGCATCTCATTCTTGTTGAATGTTGTAAAATTTACAACATCACTAGAGTTTATCATGTAGTCAAAAGCAACTTCCGCCGATATGTCATCAGCTGGGAAAATACAGTTAACAAGATTGGCTGGATGAGCGAGTAGCTGCGAAATCATAGCTGGCGACTGATGCGTGAAACCATTATGATCTTGTCGCCAACAAGTTGAAGTCGAGAGCAAATTGACCGCTGGCAATGAGTCGCGCCATAATACCTGTTGGCTCTGCTTAATGAACTTAATTTGTTGCAAAACTTGCGAAGTAATTATCGGGAAGAACGCTTCGTAGCTTCCCATCATTGCTCGCTCACCGTTCGCCAGATGTCCAGTCATTAAACTAAATAATACATTTTCAGAAAGCATCTCAACGATTCTTCCGTCCGGTGCTTCCGGTAAATCCCAAGGTTTAGTTTCTAATCCCCAAGCCCGCTTTTCGACCTCGAATACCTTATCGAACTTATTCGAAGTCGTCTCATCCGGCGAAAAGAAATAAAAATGCTCGTCCTCTTTAAACTGTTCCGCCAGAAGCTTGCCTATCCTCTCGGCTAGAGAATAAAATTCGGTGCCAGGATTATATGTCATATAAAAATCCTTTCTCTTTATCGAATAGTTCGGAAATATGATAAGACTTTAACCAACCAATCAGCAATTCCATCTGTTCCTTATTCGCACCCGGCTCTTTTAGAGGGATTTGATGCGATTTGTGGTAACGATTTGGCCCGCCAAATCCCTTCTCGCTATGTAGGATATAAAAAGGCGATGCGTATTTTTTGGCTAACTCGGTCTGAAATTCTTCTACATTTTCACCGTCAATATTTACCGGTGTGAAACCGAACCCACGTATCATTTCATTCAGTTCCCTTTCTGATTTACGAGCATAAATCGACGGCGCCGAAATTTTATAGCCATTCAGGTGTAAAATAGGCAAAATCTTACCGCGTCCATTGCTTCCGAGTAATCTCTCGAGATTTAAGGAGGCTATAGCTGTAGCTGCTTCGAGCTCGCCATCACCAATTAAAACTGCGATGGTCTTTTCCGGATGTCCAAGACTAACTCCGTAGGCGTTCGCTAACGCATATCCAAGTTCCCCGCCCTCGGTAATTACGCCCGGCGTAATTGGACTAGCGTGGCTCGGAAAACCATCCGGCCACGAAAAATTCTTGCAAATATATTTAATCCCCTCTTTATCTAAAGTTGCTTTGTTGTCGACTTTTAACAATTCCCCGTCTATAAATAAGTTAGCTTGAAGCGCCGGAAATCCGTGCCCGGGCCCGAGTATAAAACTAAAATTCGGGTCATCGTGAAAGTACGCTTTTAGGTTTGCATATGCGATGTTAATTCCATGGCAAGTTCCCCAGTGCCCGAGTAGTCTAGGTTTGATGTCGTCCGGCTCTAAATCTCGCTCTAACAAAAAATTATCCTTGAGATATAGCTGCGCAACCGTTAAATAATCGCATAATCTAATGCGTTTTTTTATCTTTTCGATTTCGTCAGTCCCCACCGCTTCCATACCACTCATTATACAGTAAACGCTTATGAAAATAAAGTGTTAACTTTAAAGCACTAGTCGACTAAAGCCGGTACTAAAAATTTACCAATAAATAATCATTAAAAGCTTAATAAATAAAAACGTTTATGCTATAATAAAACCATGAAACGTCATACAAAATCTATTATTTTATTGTTAAGCTTAACCCTCCTCAGTATTAGTGCTACGAAACTAACCTATGCACTTACTTTTTCTCAGGATGTTGGTGTTTCTTTTACGTTTAACCCGAGCATTCAGGTAACTCTTTCCTCTTCAGACCTAATTATTTCTAACCTCGCTCCAGGCACTGCAAATGATAGTAATATTATTACCGTAAACGTATTAACTAATAACGCTACTGGCTATACACTTAACGCTACTGTAGGTAACGGTACAACCTTTACTAGTAGAGATTTAAAACATAACAATAGTAATATTACTAGCAAATTCACTTCCGTAGCCTTCGGTTCTAGTATCGCTTCTAATACAAGTTTAGAACCTAGCACCTGGGCCTATTCATACTTAGACGAAAGTCTAAATAATGGTACTAATACTACTTGGACTAACTATAATGGTCTTCCATACTATAATGACGAAACTAATATCGCTACCTTAAAAGCTTCTAACGACCCAGTCTCCTCCGCAACTGGTGATGAAATCCAATTCAAAATCGCCGCTAAAGCTGCCAGTGACCAAGCCTCCGGAACCTATAACAACGTCATTAACTTCACTGCCGTAGCGAACCCAGTCCCAACTCCAGCCCCTATTTCCTGTCCGTCCGGTTATATTTGCTATAGCGATAGTGGAGTTAATTCTCCTACGACTATGGGCAACCAAAGTATCACAAGCTCGGATACTACTGCAAGTCTTTGGGCGTCCAACTTTCAGAATCCAGGTTACGGTTTCGCTGGTTGGTCTGATAAATACGACTGGGTTCTAAATCAGAACGATGCCTATGGTAACGGCATCGGGGTCAATACTGGCTACCACATCTACGGACCCAATGCTACAATTAGCTTTACCGCTGGACAATATTCTGGCTCTAATCCAGGCCTCGCCCTGTACGCTGTCTGGATTCCAAGCGCCGGTAATCTCCAAAGCTTTACTTGCCCAAATAACTCCACTATGCCTATAGGCACTGTTACAGCCTTAGCTGACCAACGTGATAATAACGTTTACGCTGTCGCTAAACTAAAAGATGGGAAATGTTGGATGGTAGAAAACTTAAGACTAAATAATACTGCGTCACATAACTCCGATGGGACTCTGGCTCAAGGTTACAATTCTAGCTTTATTGGTTTAGCTAACCCAGAGACTTCACCTTTTGGCAGCAATAGTGCTAATAGTTTATACAGCACGAATGGCTCCACCGCTGCTCCAGCTATTACCGGAAACTATACCTTAGCTCGCTTCCCGCGCTACAACGATAAAAACACAATTTACCCTGATACTAGCATGACTAGAACTAGCGGTAACATATACAGCTATGGCAACTGGTATACCTGGCCAGCCGCTATAGCGGATACTTCATACTACAATACAAATAACCAATCAATAACCACTACTTCCATTTGTCCTACTGGCTGGAGTTTACCAAGGGGCGGAGATAAATCAAACGAAGCCAATAATGACTTCTGGTCACTCATTGTAGACGGTATTAACGGAGGGATAAAACCAGCTAACTACGACAGTGACACGCGACCATACTATACAGGTGCCATCGAAGGCGTAGAAGCTTCCAATTCTCTTAGAGGCTACCCTAACAACTTTATCTATTCCGGCTACTTCATCGATAATTCAACAAA
>JAGCAL010000043.1 GCA_017652715.1 Candidatus Saccharimonadota bacterium
GAACCAGCGCTTGATAATGTTTCTTTGCATATTGAGCCAAACGAGTTCGTGTTTTTGGTGGGTAAATCCGGTGCAGGTAAATCTACCTTAATGAAAATGATTACTAAGGAAGAGAATCCTGATTCCGGTAAGATTATTATTGGTGGGATTGACCTTGACTATGTGAAGAAGCGTCATATTCCGGGATATCGACGACGTCTTGGTGTTGTATTTCAGGATTTTAAGTTGCTGCCGCGAAGGACGGTTTATGAGAATGTTGCGTTTGCGCTTGAGATTGCTGGGATGAGCAATAAAGAAATTCGGCGGACGGTACCGAAAGTTTTGGAATTAGTTGATTTATTAGACCAGGCGAAAAAATTTCCAGACCAGTTGTCTGGTGGACAGCAACAGAGGGTTTCGATTGCGCGTAGCGTGGCGCGTCAACCGAAGATTTTGATTGCGGATGAGCCGACAGCAAATCTCGATAAATTGACAACTGAAGAAATTATAAATTTACTTAAGAAGATTAATGATTTCGGTACGACGATTTTAGTGACAACGCATAATGAAAATATTGTGAACAATTTGCAAAAACGAGTCATTACGTTAAAACACGGCAAGATTGTTGATGATCAGAAGACCGGCGGTATTTATAAACTTGATGAGGCTCCGGTGCCAAAGGTTCCAGAACGTAAGGTTCAAACGCCTGGTCATGCTTTAAGGCCGAGGAGGAGGGTGATTTAAATGGTGGAAGAACAAATGTCGAAAACGGCTAAAGAAAAGAAATTAAAGAAGATTTCTAAAAAGAGCCTACGGACGATGCAAAAGAATCGGACTCGGCATGTGGTGCGCGAGAAAGTTCGGATTGTAAAATATGGGACTAAGGGGTTTGGACGGAATATTTGGCTTTCGACGGCAGCCACGATAGTTATGGCGATAACATTGATTATTCTATTTGTAACAATAGTGGCTAGTGTGATTTTGACGAATACTGCTGAAATGATGAAAGATAAAATTGATATCACGATTTATTTTAAGCCGAATACGACGCGCGAGGTTCTTGATAAGTTGACTGCGACGATAAGTGCGGATTCTAACGTTAAAAGCGTGGAGACTTCTACCTCCGAGGAGGAGTATAAGAAATTCTTGATTGAGAACGAAGCGAGTGATGAGATTCTGAATATTCTAGATGAGGATATGACGAAGATGATGATTGATAAAATGCAGGCGACGATGAGGATTAAAGTTTATAATGTTGATGATCTTAGTAGTATAAAAGCAATAGTGGATGATGGTGAGCTATTTAGACAGTACACCGATAAGGAGAAGGTTCCAACTTATGATGTTAACCGGGCCGAGATTGCGACGATTACTTCTTGGGCGAAGATTGCGAGGACTGGTGGGATTGTGCTTGCGGCGGTATTTTTGGTGATTTCGATTTTGATTATTTTCTCAACGATTCGGATGGCTATTTTCTCGCGACGCGAGGAGATTTACATGATGAAGCTGGTCGGGGCGGACAAAGGTTTTATCAGGGGGCCATTTCTAGTTGAGGCAGAGATTTGTGGGATTATAGCTGGTCTTTCTGCTGGGGCGGTTTCGTATTTTGGCTTTAAGTTCCTGGCGCCGAAATTGACGAATTATGGTATCGACGTTAGTTCGATTACTAGTATATTAGAGTCGAATAAGCTAATTTTAGTATTTTTGGCGTTCGTGGTGATTGGTGTAATTATTGGACGAGTGTCGGCTAGACTGGCAGTTTCAAAATATTTGCATAAGACATAATGCTTATGGTATAATGGAAGTATGTCGAACAAAACCAGAAATTCTTCAATTCTCGTTTTAATATTTATAGTTTTGGTTGGTATACCGATTTTTTGTGTAATTTTTGGTAATGTTTCGGCGAGAGGGATTTCTCTTGCTTGTAAAAATTCTCAAGCTTGTCTCGATGCGGTAGCGAAAGAAGAAGAGGCGAATCGCAATGCGGCGAGTTCGGCGCAGTCGGCGAATGCTTATCAAATTAAGGTTAATGAGTTGTCGGTTGAGATTGCGCACAAGGAATCTGAGATTGCCCAGAGTGAGGCGGAGGTCGAGACGTTGAAAGATAAAATCGGGGAGACTGAAAAACGTTTAGTTAGTGAACAGGAGGCTTTGGCGGAGCTTCTCGTTAATATGCATTTTGAGTCTGATGCTGAGCCGATTCGGATTTTGGCTGGCTCGACTTCGATATCGGATTTAGCGGAGAGGGCGGCGCGAAATGAAGTGGTTAAGGAACAAATAAGCATTTCGGCAAATAATGTAAAACAGACGAAGGAACAGCTTGAGGCTGATAAAGTTGCCGTTGAGGAATTACTGGCGGAACAGCAGCAGGCGAAGAAGGATTTGGTTGCAAAGCAAAGTGAGCAACAATCTTTGGTTGAGAAATATGAGCATGATGCGGAGGCGTATGCAGAGGTGGCGAAAGCAGCGCTTGCTGAGCAAAAGAAAGCCGAGGAACAAGAACAGTTAGACCATCCAGAGCGCTATGGTGGGCAGGTATATGTCGGTAGTGGCGATAATACTTATCCGGCGGTTTGGCGTAATGATTGTCCAGCGGCGCGCGATGAAGAACGACAATATCCTACGTATTGGGGTAATATTAAGATAGGTGGCTATGTTTGTGAGTGTACGAGTTATGCCGGTTGGAAAGCTTACGAGGCGTATGGTGTTTCGATTAGCTGGGGACATGCGTATAGTTGGGATGATGGAGCCAGAGAAGATGCGAGGAAAGGTAGAAATAGGGTAACATCAGTTGATAATGTGCCGACCGCTGGTTCGATTGGTCAGAACGATGGCGGTTCCTGGGGACATGTGTTCTGGGTAGAGAGTGTGAATGCTGACGGCTCGATTAATGTGACTGAGTATAATAATGCCGAGGCGACTAGACTTTATACTGGTAGCTTCCATTATGGTGATTTTGGAGCGCGCAAAATTCCAGCCGAGGAAACTGGTTGGTACAATTATATTCATTTTCAGTAATTCTGTGTTAAAATAATATACATGAGCGAAAAAGTGTGGAATGAAAAAAGGGTTAGCCTTGGCAGCGCCATTATAATTGGTGCGGTTTTGGCCGTCGTTGGAGCGGTGATTGGTATTAATTGGCAAACATGGTTTGGCGGGTTTGCTCCGTATCTTGGACTCGAGTCGAGTACTCGGTCTGATGTCGATTGGTCGTCTTTGAATGAGGTTTATAATAAATTGGCGTCTTCATATAATGGTGAAATTGTAAAAAGCGAGATGATTGAGGGGGCGAAAAAGGGTTTAACTGAAGCGCTTGGCGATGTTTATACAGTTTATATGGACGCTGAGGAAACCTCGGATTTTTATGATGATTTGCATGGTACTGTTGGGTCTGGCATTGGTGTAGAAATGGGACTGCGCGATGGCTATGTTCGAGTTCTAAGGACTTTGCCGGATAATCCAGCTAGAGAAGCGGGGATTTTGGCGGGCGATATTCTTTATAAAGTTAATGGAGAGGAAGTATATGCTTTGTCGGTTGACGAGATTGCGAAAAAGGTGCGAGGCGAGACTGGTTCCGAGGTTACCGTGACGATTGTGCGCGATGGCGAAGAAAAATCGTTTACGATGAAGCGCGAGGCGATTA
>JAGCAL010000044.1 GCA_017652715.1 Candidatus Saccharimonadota bacterium
AATTTTTGCAATTGCAGAAGCTTATCCAGAACTCAAAGCCAATGAAAACTTTGTAAAATTGCAAGAACAACTTCAGGATGTTGAAGATAAAATTCAAGCGGCGCGCAGATTTTATAATTCTGGAGCAAAAGATCTTAATACAAAGATTAAGACTTTCCCGACAAACATTGTAAACAACCGTGTTGGTCATTTTAAGAAGCGTGATTATTTTGAAGTAGCGGATAGTGAGAAGGCTAAGATTGAGAAGGTGCCGGAAGTTAAGTTTTAAAAACTTAATGTTATGATTTTTCTTTCCCCTGTTAAAAAGCGGTTTAAGTTTAAAAAACATGAGGTGAAGATTTATGTATAAACAAATTGCTGAAAATAAGCGTCGGACTGTGATAATAATTGCGGTGTTCGTGGTAGTGATTGGAGTGATTGCGGCTTTGTTTGCATGGTACTTTAATGATCCTTGGATTGCGGTTTGGACTACGATTATTGCGCTCGTATATGCAGTAATTCAGTATTTTGCTTCTAGTTCTCTCGCGATGACGATGACTGGGGCTAAGGAAATTACGAAGAAGGACAATCCGCGGTTTTATAATATCGTGGAGAATCTTTCGATAACGACTGGGCTACCAATGCCGAAGGTTTATATTATTGATGATAAGGCGCCAAATGCGTTTGCGACTGGGCGTGATCCGAAACATGCGGCGGTTGCGGCGACTTCGGGGTTAATCGATATTATGGACGATAAGGAACTGACGGCGGTTATGGCGCACGAGATGTCTCATGTAAAGAACTATGACATTCGGGTGTCGATGATTGTGTTTGGGCTGACTTGTATGATAGGATTAATTTCTGATATTGCGTATCGGATGATGTTTTATGGTAATCGGCGACGGAATAATGAGGGGAGTCCGGTTGGGTATGTTTTGATTTTAATCGCGGCAGTTTTGTCGCCGATTTTGGCTAGTATTGCACAGATGGCGGTTTCGCGTCAACGTGAGTATTTAGCAGATGCGTCGGCGGTGAATATTACGCGGTATCCGGAAGGCATGATAAATGCTTTAAAGAAACTGCAGTCGCATAGCCAGCCGATGAAAAGTCAGAATACTGCGACGGAAGCGATGTATATTAATAATCCTCTCAGGAAGGGGTTTTTCAGTAATCTTTTCTCGTCGCACCCGCCACTTGAAAAACGAATAGAGAGACTGGAGCATGGTAAAGAGAACTTCTAAGAAAAAGGGTTCTAAAAAGAAGGTGTCGAAGGAACGAAAGTTTAGTTTTCGACGGGTTTTTAGGAGTATTTCCGAGAAGATTCGTAAGGCTCGTTCGAAACGATATAACCCGCATAAATCTTTTCGGCGATCGTATCGGGAAGATTATAAGCGCGAGTTAGAAGTCCCGGGAATAATGTATCATATTTTTGCGACGTTTCGGATAATTTTTAAAAATTGGAAGCTATTTTTGCCGTTTTTGGTAATTATCGTGATTTTGAATGTGATTTTTGTTGGGGTTATGAGTGAGTCTAATTATACGGAATTCAAGGACGTTTTGGATGAGACGAGCTTAAAAATTGCGGGAGGAGATATCGGGAATGTAGCGAAGGCGGGACTACTTCTTATCTCGACAGTTACGACTGGTGGGCTTTCGGGGGATTCTTCGGAAGCGGCGACGGTTTTTATGGTGATTATATTTTTAACCGTTTGGCTTGTGACGATTTTCTTATTGCGACATCGATTAGCTGGACATAAAGTTAAATTGCGCGATGGGCTTTATAATGCGATGACGCCGCTTATTTCAACACTCATAGTATTTGTTGTTGCGATTATACAATGTATACCGATTTTCATCTTGATTATTGTTTCTTCGGCGGCGATTCAGACTGAGTTTTTAGCAACGCCGTTCTATGCGTTGGTATTTTTCATTTTTGCGGTGGCGATGATTTTACTTTCTGGTTATTTATTGTCAAGTTCGCTAATTGCGTTAATTGCGGTTTCGGCTCCGGGTATGTATCCGTTTCGGGCTTTACAAACGGCTTCCGATTTAATGATGGGGCGGAGGGTGAAATTTATCATCCGCTTAATTTCGCTATTTTTTACACTCGTAATCGTTTGGGTGATTGTGATGTTGCCGCTAATTTTATTTGATCTTTGGATGAAGACTTTCGCATGGACAGAGGGGATACCATTTATTCCGGTTTGTTTAACGATTATGACTGGATTTACGATGATTTATTTGACGGCATATTTGTATTTATATTATCGGTGGATGCTTGATGCTTAAAAATTTTTCAGCGATTGTGGTAGAATAATAGATATGAATATTACGGAAGCTCGTGAACGTGTTATTAAATTAAGGGAGATTATTAACGACTATCGGTATCATTATCATGTGCTTGATGAGTCGATTATGAGCGAGGCGGCGGCGGACTCGCTAAAACATGAGCTTGCGCTTTTAGAAAACGAGTTTCCGGAACTTATTACGCCAGATTCGCCGACACAAAGAGTGGCGGGAAAACCGCTCGATAAATTTACGAAGGTGCGACATGAAAAGAGGATGATTAGCCTTGCGGATGTTTTTTCGGAAGAGGAAGTGAAGGATTGGATTACTCGGAATGAGAAACTGATTCCGGGCGGAAAAATTACGGAGTTCTTTACAGATATTAAAATGGATGGGTTGGCATGTTCGTTGAAATATCGCGATGGGGTATTTTATCAAGCGGTGACACGCGGGGATGGGTTGGTTGGTGAAGATGTAACACAGAATGTGAAGACTATTGAGAATATACCTTTGACTCTTAGAAGCATTTCAACTTCGGGAGAATACCCATCATTTTCGGGGACGCTATCCTCGCGCCCGTCGACCGAAGGTCGTCCGCGTCCCATGGGGCGGTCGTTACGGGGCTCGGATGCTCACTTGCTCCCCGTTGGTCGCAAAAGCCCCTCAAATGAGGGTATTTCTCCTGAAGTTGAAGTACGGGGAGAGATAGTGATTTTCAAGAAGGATTTTGAGTATCTTAATGAATTGCAGCGGAAGAAGGGGGAGGCGGAATTTGCTAATCCAAGGAATCTTGCGGCGGGATCGATAAGGCAGCTTGATCCGAAAGTGG
>JAGCAL010000045.1 GCA_017652715.1 Candidatus Saccharimonadota bacterium
AGGTATGTCTGAAATACCAGAAAAACAAATAAAGAGGTTGCGAGTGCTACTGAGCGAGGCAGAAACTAATTTGTCTGCTGCGAAGGAGCTTTTAGTTTCGATTTTGGGCGACGGTGAGGCTATTACTGTTCCGCGCGATACGGTCGTTTCTAGCCCTGAGGGTAAGGTTATTGAAGGAATCTTTGACGGCCAGATCATGATTGGCCCTGACGGAAAGAACTATCCAGTCCCGGCGAACTATGCTTCTAAATCTAAGTTAGTCGAAGGCGATATTATGAAGCTGACGATAACCGAGGATGGGAAGTTTCTTTATAAGCAGATTGGTCCAGTTGAGCGTAAGACTGTTATCGGAACTTTAACCCATCACGATGATAAATACTTTGTCGAGGTAAATGGAAAAGAATATCAGATTCTCTATGCTTCGGTGACTTACTTCCGTTTGCGCGAAGGTTCGCAAGTTTCAGTAACTATTCCAGCTAATAATGATGATGCGACTTGGGCGGCCGTAGAAGCACTACTCTAATGAACAAAGCGCTCTACCGCAAGTATCGGCCTTGCCGGCTTTCTGATGTTGTTGGACAAGAACAAACTATAAATACTTTGAAGAGATCTCTAGAGCAAGGGAGAATATCACACGCTTATCTTTTTGTTGGTCCGCGCGGAACTGGGAAAACTTCAGTTGCTCGGATTTTCGCTCACGAGATTAATAATTTTAAATACGAGATCGAAGATGACTATGTCGATATTATCGAAATTGATGGGGCCTCGAATCGTGGAATTGATGACGTTAGGGAATTACGCGAAAAAGCGTTAATTGCGCCGACTAGCGGAAAGTATAAGATATATATTATTGATGAAGTCCATATGTTAACACGCGAGGCGTTTAATGCGCTTCTCAAGACCCTAGAAGAGCCGCCTAGCCATGTGATTTTCATTATGGCGACGACCGAGGCAAATAAGGTCCCCGTAACAATAACTTCACGCTCCCAAATTTATACTTTTAGATTAGCCGAGCCTTCGGTTATGTTTGATTATTTGAAGAGTGTCGCAGATAAGGAGAAGATAAAAATTACTGACGAAGCGTTAGAAGTCGTAGTTAAGCGGGGCGGGGGATCGTTTCGTGATTCTTTGTCACTCCTCGACCAGATATCTACATTGTCCGAGGATGAGATAACGAAAGATGTAATTATTTCGGCGCTTGGTTTGCCGTCGGATGAAAAGATTGCGGAGCTCCTAGAAACATATCTAGGCGGCGACATGGCGAAGATTACGACGGGATTAAAAGATTTACTATCTTCCGGGATTAAGGCAGAATCCTTAACTGAAGAGATGATAAATTATATAATTAGTAATCCTAAACCCGAATTATTACCGTTACTCGCGAGATTGCCCGAAATTAGAGCGCCATTTCCGGAAGCGAAACTATTAGTCGCCCTAACAGATAGAGTAGCTATGCCGGTAGTTAGTGTAGAAAAGCCGAGAGTTACCGCTGTACCCGATAAACCTTCCGTAAAAGCACGTGTTGAAAATCAAAAGAATACCGAGACGCCCCTGTCGAAAGAAGAAACGTTGCCTCCAAAAAGCGTTGATTCAAGTACTTTTAGTTGGGAAGAGTTTCTTGAGAAAGCCAAAGAAGCTAACGAGGCGATTTATCTACAGCTAGTAAAATCGGAGCACGAATTATCTGGAAATGAGCTACATATCTATCCTTCTGCAAAGATTAGTGAAGCGATCCTGAATGCAAAAAATAATAAGGCTGTTTTAAGCAATTTAGCCGGCGGTTTTAAGGTTATGATTCATGATAATAACGAGAAGCCGAAAAGTCAACCAAAAGACGCAATGCTCGACAAAATTTCTGGTATAATGGGAGGTGAGGTAAAAAACGATGGAGGAGAAAACCCGTTCTGATAAACAAGACGGTCGTATTCCGCCCCAAGATATTGGAGCAGAAAAGTCTTTACTAGGTGCGTTGATGCTTTCTGATGCGGCGATGCCAGATATTTTGACTATTATTAAGGCTACTGATCTTTATGATCCGGCGCATCAGACGATATTTACGGCGATGACCGAACTATACGATACGCATCGGCCCGTAGATTTAGTAACACTGACTTCGGAGCTTAGGAAACAGAAAAAACTAAAAGAGATTGGCGGAGTATCGTATCTAACGGAGCTGTCGAATTTCGTAGCGGCAGCATCGCACGCTAAGGCCTATGCTGAGATAATCGAGAAGGCTTCTGTCAGGCGGCGTTTAATTAAGGCCGGTTCGGATATTGCCGAGAAGGCATATGCTGACGATGCTGATGTAAGTACATTAGTCGGCGAGGCGGAGCAAAGATTATTTGAGGTATCGAATAAAATTGTTAAGAGTGATTACGAATCGCTTGAAGATTTGATGCCCGGGGCGTTAGAGAGGATTGTAGAATTAAAAAAGAATAAAGGGACTTTGCGGGGACTTAAGACCGGTTTTCCAGATGTTGATAAGAAAATTGCGGGGTTCCAGAAGGGTGATTTAGTTATTGTAGGTGCGCGTCCGGGTATGGGTAAGACGACCTTGGCGCAGAACTTTGCTTATAATATGGCAAATATAAATAAGAGAGGTGTGCTGTTTTTCTCAATGGAGATGGCGAAGAGTGAGATCATCGACCGTATTATATCTGATGTTGGTTCAGTTGATAACTGGCATATTCGAACTGGAAATATTTCGGACGAGGAGTTTGCAAGGATTGATGACGCGATAAACGAGATGGACGAAACGCCGATATATATTGATGATACGAGCTCGATGACCGTATTCGATATTAGAAATAAGGCTCGGCGCGCCGTGCATGACCATGATATCGGGGCAATTATTATCGATTACCTGCAGCTAATTCAGGGCTCCGACCGATATAAGGGTAACCGCGTACAGGAGGTTACGGAGATTTCGCGTGCTTTGAAGATTCTGGCTAGGGAGCTTGAAGTTCCGGTGATTGCTCTAGCTCAGCTTTCTCGTAATGTAGCAGGGCGAGACGATAATCGACCGATGTTGTCAGATTTGCGCGAATCCGGTTCTATCGAGCAGGATGCTGACCTTGTTATGTTTGTTCACCGTCCTGGCTACTATAAAAAGAACGAAGATGCCGACGAAAATATAACGGAGCTAATTATTAGTAAGCACCGTCACGGTTCGGTTGGGACGATTGACCTCTATATGGAGGGGAAATATTGTCGTTTTATGTCGCTTGATAAAACTCATGATTAAGTGTATAATGACTTTGTGAAGAAAATCATTGTTTCTAAGCTTTTTTTGTATCGTTATCGGTTTATAATCGGTTACATTCTACTAGGTTTGGCATTTGTTGGATTATTGTTCCTACTTCCTTTTATCGCGCAAAACGGGCTGTCTAGTGCCGAGATTGAGTCGGCAACTAGTTCATATTATCTTGGTAAAGTGAATATTATGAACGGTGATTTAGTCGATTTGCCATATAGATTACTACAGAAAGTTTCAATTTCGATTCTAGGATTAACGCCGTTTGCAATAAAACTGCCGAGCATCATCATTGGTTTAGTACTAGGGTTACTCTTTATTTTACTTTTGAACCGTTGGTTTAAGAATAACGTATCTCTCCTTGCGTCGAGTTTAGTCGTTCTTTCGACGCCGTTTTTGTTTTTAGCTGGCTCTGGTACACCTTTAATAATGCTGGTGTTTTGGCCAACGCTTTTACTTTGGCTTGGTTCGAAGATCCACGGCGAGAATCGTCCGAAACCGATTTATTCTTTCATATTTGGAATCGCTCTACTCTTCGCAATTTTTACGCCTTATATGCTTTATTTTGCCATTTTTTGCGTATTTTTCGTCGCTTTTCAGCCACATCTTCGCTTTATCGTTAAGGAACTACCGAAGCCGTTACTTATTCTAGTAATTTTAATCATATTATCTGGAATTTCTGTACTTGGGGTTAATATATATAATCATCCTGAAACTATACTCGAACTATTATTTACGAAAAATTTCCAAATAGGTGATTTCTTCGGGAATCTCGCTCAGGGATTTGCGCCTGTCTTTTCTTGGAATCATACCA
>JAGCAL010000046.1 GCA_017652715.1 Candidatus Saccharimonadota bacterium
ATTCCCACCACGGAATCTATCACGGAACATTGATTCCGCTGCCGACCCTGTCACTATCCCGCCGTTGGAACCACCTCCATTAGAACCATTCCCTTGACTATCGCTACTCCTAGTATATATCATGCTAATTCCGAACGTTGCCGCTTTTCTGCGAACCTTATCCCTGTCATCAGAATCCAAGCTTTGTAGTAGCTCCTGATTCTCTATAATATCTTGCAAATCTTCTCGTCCAAGAGACTCTAAATACTCATCAAACGCAGCACCACCCTGCTGAAGCCCAGCTTCGTGCGACTTCACACGCTTCGCCAGCTGACCACCGTATTCTTTTTCGAGTAAAGGGTTGTCATTACCATCATACATGTATTCTCCATTCGCATTCCTCCTCTGCCCTTCAAATATAGCCCTGTTTTGATTATCGTACATATAATCCCCATTCGCATCCCTTTTCTGCCCTTCATATACCGCATTCCCATTAACATACATAAGACTTCCATCAGCATTCCTTTGCTGCACCGGTGTATGTTCATAATCCCTATATCCGCTAAAAGTAAGATTATGTGCCCGCTCACCGCCCGACATAAACTGCTCTGTATATATACTGGCCCCACTATCTTTAGCGTTCATCTTACTCCGCACCGTCGAATCTTGCGTATATATTCTTCCCAATGCATTCATGAAATTACTATTCGCCACTCGACTCCTATTACCATTCTCATCCGTAACAGTAGCCTCAGCCCTACGAACAATTGCACCAATCTGGCTTGCCCCACCCTTCTCATTCGCCATACCCCGAGCAAGAGCCGCAAGCTCTAATTGTTGGTCACTATTCAACTCTTGTGTCCTCGCAAGTTCCTCGAGCTCCTCCATACGCTTTGCCATATTCGGCAAAGTATAAGACACGCGCCTTCCTCCTACCATTATACCGCCACCACTCCCAGAACTTTGCATAAGCGACAATCTCTCGCTCGTCTCCTGATCTAAAGCCTTCGACTCTGCAGCAGACCTAATCGAAGCTAAACGCGTTTCCATCCCACTCCTGTTACTCAATCGTCGCATTGACTCTTGCTCCGCAATCCTTGCTCCCTCATCCTTCGCTGCATTTGCCCTCACTCTCCTAAACGGCAATCGCATGCCAATTTGATTGTTTATTCTTCTGTATGCGTCGCTCCCCTTTATTGTCTTATCGGTCGAACCAACAAGTTTCCCGCC
Organism: Candidatus Saccharimonadota bacterium; assembly: GCA_017652715.1. Lineage (GTDB taxonomy): Bacteria > Patescibacteriota > Saccharimonadia > Saccharimonadales > Saccharimonadaceae > Nanosyncoccus. The sequence continues at coordinate 1,210 of JAGCAL010000046.1, forward strand.
ATACTTCGTCCCAACTCCAGAAATCTTCGCACCAATATTTCCCACCGCATTCAACGAACCCTTTAATAATGTCGGTATGAAGAATACGGGAGCAATCCCTACTACCATAGAAGTAATCGCCATCATAATCCCGCCCCTACTTCCCGATGCAACAAGTAGTAGCTTTGACACAAAATTCCCACCGCCGACTAGTAGTCCACAGATCGGAAAGACTAATAAAAGCCCCCACGCCAACTTTATCCATCTATCAAAATATTTTTTCGTATTCGGCAAAATAAAACATGCAAAAGCGAGCGGAGAAATCACAATCAACACAACAATCGCCGCTTTTCTTGCAGCCAATAATAAGAACAAGAAGAAAATTGCCACTACGACGCTTAGTGCTCCCGTAAGAAGCATCAAAAGAATCGCAGCGCCACCACCACTAGAGAGAATCGGCCAAATTCCAACCGCCAAAGCTCCCAAAATCGCCGGTGACCACATAATCGTAGAACCAACCTGTGCTGCTATCGAAATTCCCTCTATCGTAGTCGGTGGAGTAAACCCGCCTAGGTTATTCATCATATTATACAACCCATTTCCGACTATATTTGACAAATCGACTAGAAGTACACAAATAAAATATGACAAATTAATTAAAATAGCAGCTATAATTAGTTTCGGTAAAACCTTTTTAATCCCATAGTTATCAATCCCTACCCCAGTAAGCTGAGAGAATATTACGACTAGAAGCAATATGATAAACAGTATATTTGCCATACTCTGAAAAACATTCCATGCCTCCCTCGTCGATTTATCCGCATTATCACCACTAAACAGAGTTGGCTCTACTATCAATGCCGGTGCTATCGTGTTAGAATACGCCGCATTCGCAGCATTAGAAAGAAAATCCAAAATCGGACATAAAATCCATCCAAGCGAACTCGCCGCCCCAGAATTCAAACACGTTGTCTTTTCAGTCTCCGGATTAGAGGTATTTCCACCAATTGTCCCGTCATCTAAAGCCCCTGTCGTCGCGACCCTTTCTAGCTTACTTAAATCTATCTTTTTTAATCCCTCAATTACCTTATCAAGCGTCATTGTCTCGGTAAAGTGCCCGTTATCATTCACTCCGTAGACATCTTTCGGCTCTTCCACTCCGTCAACGTAAGCCAAGCACGTCTTATCTTTTGCCCAGTTTATTTCTTTATATCCACTATCATCCTTATAATCATTAAAATACTGATAATCATCACAAATTACCTGGACATTATATACACTTTTTATATAATAGGTATACAAATCATAGATTTCTTGTGGAGTCAGCGCTAAATCAGAATACTTTGTATAAGTACCTACACTATACCCGATCTGATTGTTTTTGTTTATGCCCCACATAAACTTCCTAATACCCCTATCTTCTAAATCTATTTTCAACCCATAATTACCATACACATTTTTTCCACTCTCACCAATAGGATTAGCTGTTACTTTAATACTAAAATTATCGCCACCATTAGCATCACCAAAGTAATCCTTTTCCGACTCATTACCATCGGGACCTATAATAAGACTATCGTTTGAATTTTGTTGAGATATCTCATACCATCCCGATTTCCACTCAACAACAACTGTATCACCACAAAAATCATAGGTACGAACTAAATCAGTACTATTAGGCACATCTATGTCTTCGTCATCACTTGCGAAAGTATAAATTGTCTTATTATCGCTAGTCTTCTTACCTACACTAGTCGGAAATCTTAATGTCCTAGTCTCACAAGGCAACTTCCTTTTAATCTCGACTTCAATTTTCTTATTAGGTATATTACCTTCACTAATAACACGCTCGGGATCACCTTTTGCACTATATCCAAGCCCGCCAGAGCCTTTCAAATCTTCACCGGCAAAAAATTTCGCCATATTCTCGGCATTCTCAGGCTTTGTTTCAAAAACACCTAACCCGATAAGCCCTTCATTCAACTTGTCTCCGTCAATATCATTCTTTTTATCTTTATCGAAACCAATCATGATTTCGTCGCATTCCGCATTATTATCATTTGCATCAGTTTTGCCATATGGCAATTTAACACTCTCACGCTCACCGTCTGCTATTAGAAAACCGTCCTCACCCTGGCTTGTTTGCCAATTAGCACTATACGCTCCTTGCGTAAGACAGTTATACACCCCCTCAAACGCCGCTTTGGACTTTATCGTATTCCAATCCACCCCATCTGCAAAAACTCTTCCAGAAAACAACCCAGAAAGACCAAAACATACTACTAAAACCGCCAATACTCTTATCATCCTTTTACTCATCAATAACCTCCTCTTCTTCGTCTTCATCACTAACCGTAGTAACATATTGCGAAACATCACCGTCGTTAATTTGCGCATTCAAAACAAACACCCACAGCACAAACCTGTCCGACATGGCATCATACCGTCTCAGAAAACGTTCGCTCCGCTCAAGCTCATTCGTTTTTTCCGTCAAAGCCGCCGATAGTTCCGCATTTCCCTTCCCGATTATGCAAGCCGCCATTTCCGACTCCTCTACGAGACATCCGTTGCTATTATAGAAATCTAATAGACCTAATACATCCTCGACCCAATAATCATAATCCTCGAGAAAAGACTCAGTATACGAATTCTCTTCAGAACTCGGTAGTTCATAATACTGCTCCGCATACGCTAACGCGCCTTCTTTTCCGCCCTCTCGGAACTTCGCCAATAAATCCGAAAAAGTAATCTTGTTCTTAAAGGCAAAAGCCCTCATAAATGCGAGCAATTCCTTCTCCCCCCTAATCCTATCATTCAAATATTGCTTCCCAGGCAAATCTTCTCCCGAATAATCCCCATATGCCGCAATAAACTTACCAAAAAGCTCTTCAGTCTTATCATAAACCTCAACCTTATCGTCATTATTTACAAAATAATAGTCATACGACAAATCCAATTCCGGATTAATCTCAGTATTCTTCTCCTCACCATATAATACATAGTTCGCAAACGCATTAAATCTTCCCTTTACCTGATTCGATATCCTCGGCCTTAACACTATTAAAACAACAACTAACACAATCGCCAACACAACAAGAGCAACCAATCCCCCTACAAGCAGTCCCTTTTTCGACTTCTTCTCTCCGTTATTTAGAACAATATCTCCGCTCCCTGAACTTATCGGAGCAGAAATAGGACTACCAGAACCAACCCCGCCGGCCGGCCCACCCGAGCTAAGACTACCAAAAGGATTATCATTTGACGGATTCATATACGTCCATTATATCATAAGCTTTTTAAAAACCACAAAAATTTGTAACTAACTAGTGAAAATGTCCCGTAGATTATCCAGCAGAACTGAAAAATAATCACTCTAACAAAAATGAACCCCAAAAGGGGTTCATTTTCGTTAAGACCACCCGTATGAAGCGGCCAACTTACATTAATTTTTTACGGCTAGCAACATAGTAACCAAGCGTAGTTACTACCGCGCCAGCGCCAATCGCACCAGTTACAATCGTCTCAGGACCAGTGCTTACAATGGTCTTAGGAGTTGTACCAGGATTATCTTGGACCGGCGTTGGAGTTGGAGTCGGCTCTTCTTCTGTCGGAGCAGGTTTTTCTTTACAACTTTCGTCGTCTTTCTTAACCATTACCGACGCGTCATCCTTATAAACCGCATTCTTTACAGTAGAACTAGAGACCGTAGCACTTGCCCAGTTTACTAACTGGTTGTCGCCACAAGCTATCGTCTTATCTACTACTTTACCAGTAAAGCGTACATAAGCGTTACCCTTAGAAGCATAGTCACCAATAATAATACCAGTCGTAGTTACATGGTCACCCTCAAGGAGTACACCATTTTGGTGGCTGGCATTATAAAGATATGTGGTACCAGGAACATACTCAACGTTAGTTGGAAGTACATCACGGATGGCTACATTTTTTACAGTCTCAGCGAGCAAGTTAACATACTCAATCTGATACTCAACTTCGTCACCAACCTTAGCTTCGACGGATTCGCTCCAGGTCTTAGTACCTTTCAAACGAACCACCTTAGAAACCTTAGCAGCAACCGAGCTATGAACCTTAACGTCGATAGTTACGACGCCAGAATAACCATAACAACCAGGTATCTCGCCATTCATAGTCTTATAACCTAAAGTAGCACCAGTAGTCACAACCTCATTTGGCAATTTAAATTCACCAATGTTGTTAGTATACTTTGCTGAACCTTCTACGTATTCTAGGTAAACGTTTTCGTCAGCCTCAAGCGTTACCTCATCCCAATAACGGGTTGGAGTAGCATTAGAGCTATTTATGTAACCGATAATGGTTTGAGACTTAGCTACGGTAGTAGGTAGGCTAAAGTTAGCTTTTACACCTTTAGCGATAGCCTGCTCACCTTTCGGGCTGTTGTTGTGAACATACAAACGAATAGTGTATGTCTCACCATCTTTTACTTTTATAGTGTTAGCATTCCAAGTTGCGACATTAGCGCCAGCAACTTTAGCGCCAACGAAATTTCTTTCATCACCGAATTTTTCGTTGTTGGTAATAGAGTTAAAAGTAATTTTATCACCAAATTGCTTTTGGAACTCTTCATTGTTTAATTGTTCAAGCGTATAGGTTTCACGACCATTTGCATTGTCGCCCCACGCGCTTACAATTACAGGTGCAGAGACAGCTGCTACAATCACGGCAGCAGCAGAAAGGCCTAGCACCATCTTATTAAACTTTTTCATAATATTATCCTTCCATAATTATTATTAATTAGTTCTAAGCCAGAATCGAATTCTCGCTTAGTTTATTAGTTTACTTTGCTAAACTCTCCTTTTTAAAGAAAAGTCTAAGCTTTTTGCTAGCCATAAATTGTTAATTTTCGTCTGCACAACCAAATCATCTCAGTCTCAAAAGTTTTATCTTCTTGGGAGTGAAGCCCGGCGGAAAAACCGCCGGACTTTTATAAGGTACATGGGTTGTCCAATCCCACTTGGGCTTCACTCGTCTTATGTGGCTATCTATACAAATCAGTCGGGAGGAGCAAGCCCCCATGCTCCATCTCCGCCTTCATTTGTTGTCAACGATGACCCGTCAGCCGGCGCGTCAATAACAGCGTCAGTCGCCGGCAAGTCAGCTTCCTCTTTATGATTATCGACTTTCGTCGTTTCCGGTGCTTCCGTTTCCTTCTTCGGAGCTTCAGTCTCCTTCTTCGGAGCTTCTGTTTCCGGAGCCGGAGGAGCAGTTTCTTTCGGCTGAGCCTCTTTCACCTTCTCCTCCTCGGCCTTAAAGTCGTCATACGACGTATCCTTTCCGCCCTTATTGCCGCTCTCGTCGGCAATATTTCCAGAGTTACCAGGCAATTCCGCCGATGATTTCCCTGACCCGACACCAGTATTGGTGTCTTTATCGGGTCCTTTATCATCGTTAGGAACTTGGGCATCCGTCGGAGCCTTTGCCGGCTCCTTCGCCTTTTTCGTTTCCGGCACTGGCGGATCGGTTTCCGGTGGTTCTGTCGGCTTCGCCTTCGTCGTCTCTGGAGGCGGCGGTTCGGTTTCTCTCGACTTTGTAGTCTCCGGAGGTTGCGTAGTAGTTTCCTGAGGCCGTGTGGTCTCAGGCTCGGAAGGCTCAGTTTCCTTCACCTTCTTCTTTTTCGGACCATTCGGGTCTGTCTCTACAACTTTCGGTCCCTCCGGCTCCGTTTCAGGAACGGTTACCTTTGGGAGCGAGGAGGGTTCCTCCTCCCTAACGACAGGAATATAAGGCTCCGGCGGCTCCTCTAAAGGCGTAACGTTCATAATTTTCTGAACATTCGTAGGCTGGAAGCCACAGTCTATCCGGTACGCTACCTCTTTGATTACTCCACCTTTTAGTTTCAAAACGAAAACTAGAAAAGTTCCTGCCAGATCCGGTGTCTTCATTACAATAACATCAGGAACGTCGACAACGTAATCACCCATATGACGTGGAACCGTATAGGGATTCATATACATCTGGTCTTCAAGACCAGATTCACGAGTCTCTATACGTAATTCTATCAACTGGTTGTTGATGAACTTCCACCACGCGGTTAGAGTTGTATGATACAGTTCCTTATCCTCTAACCAGGTGTCCCTCGAGAGGTTAATGGTGTTCATCCAATCTCCCCTGCAAGTTTCAAAAAACTCGCCAAGATACCGAGTGTTGGTAATAGAATCAAACCATGCCATGTCTCCTGCACCAAGCGCAGGATCCGTCCACAGTCGCTCCCGCATAATAGCATAATAATCCTCTGCCGACAAACCGTCGGCAAGTGGATTCTCACCAAAGTGTAAATTGTTGTCTTTGTTATCGTCGAATTGAAGCGCCGAATTATAAAACAGCAACCAGTCATATTTATCGACATTCTCCGGTTCAGTCGACGCATCCGTAGCTACTACAGTTGTCGGCTGTTCCGTTTCTACCACAGTCGTTTCAGGTTCGACATATTCCTCCGGAGAC
>JAGCAL010000047.1 GCA_017652715.1 Candidatus Saccharimonadota bacterium
AACGCCCTCGGCATCGCCGGGGGCTTTTTCATGCCCAAAAGTTATACTAAATGAACTTTTGAACTCTTAATTGAGCCAATATGTTCTATTCGGCATTAATTCTTTTACGCTACTTCTCGAGTCTTTCGCCCTCTAGCCATCTTTATTAATCGAGTAAAACTCTTATCGCCTCCCTCAGGTCCATGCTTAGCACACCATTCCAAAGCCATTTCATCCATATACCTCACCAATGCCCGAAATCCTTCGGCAGTGCCGTATTTTTCCTGCGAGAACCATCTTGTATTATGATTTAGCGAGGATCTATTACCTGAATCTTCTTCCCGTATCTTACCACCAACGCTTAATAGTCTAGCAATTTTCCCGGATGGCGTATCGTCTCTATCTCCAATCGCTGCAAGGTCCACCGAAACCATTCCGGCGGAACTAATTGGATCACGATCGGGATTATCTGCGGCCATTCCTGGCGCACGCCCTTCACGATCTAGACGAATCGCACTCACCTTATCCATCGTTATTGGATCGTAAAACCGTGGGTTTCTCACTGTACGTCCATCTGGCCGAAATGGGCTCGGCAGGGAAAAAGGATCCACGGGGTTTGTGATTAGGCTGATTGAAGCCTCTACTCCGGCATTTACGCTATTAGGATCGTAACGACTACGCAATTTGCCATATTCTACCATCGGATCAAAAGAATGTGAGCCTTCCGGTCTCGTATATAACAAAACGTAACCGTATGAAGGTGAATAAAAATTGTATACAGTGCGCTGCAGTCTTTGATTAGATGAATCTGGGTGCATTACTACTTCAGCAAATGCCCCCCGCTTACCGGCCATAACGTCACTCAGCGTTCCGCTAATAATTTCTAGCGATCTTGCTTCGTAATTTAATGCCTCTATCGCCAAATCAAAATCAAACTCAGCTTCTCCTGCCCAATCCAGATTTGCTCCAGCCATGCCTTTTTCCGAAATCCTACTAAACACCATGATCGCATCCGTAAGCCTTTCATTGGCCGCTCTAGTATATTCTCTCATAAATCGACCATCATCCATTCCAGAATACAATGCGGTAATCTTATGGATTGACTCTCGACAGGAGTTAATTGTTTCAAAAACCTTTGCTTTCTCCTTATTGCTTAAACGCTCGGATCCAGTAATCGCGAGCAGTGCATCTCCGAAATCCTCCCCGAAATCCGCCGCCACAAAATTCTCCAAAAGTTTACAGCGGAGTTCTTCGTCCCCTATATTATTAAGTACGCTACATAGTTTATCAAAACGGGAACCGTTCGCCTCTGTCATAAACCTTAACAGTTGAACCTGAGACTTTAGCGGTATTTTGACTAAGCTAAGACCGATGGTTTTTTCGACCAGTTTCTTAATAGCTCTATTATTATGTACTATCGAAAGATAAGTGATTAATTCCTGATCTAGATCAAAAGGGTTTCCAGTCTCCGACGCAGAAATAATATGGCCATCTAAATCTGAAATCTCTCCAAAAAGACTGCCGAACGAGAACCAACTTTCGTCTTCGTCATATCTCTTTTCAAACTTAACGACCGCCGCGGCGTCTGATGCAATTTTTACTAACATTTCATCTCTAGGTAATGCCGGAAACTCTTCATGAAGTCTTACTTGATTCTCCTTTAGTAATAGATTATGTAACGCATATTCTAGGCTACAGTATTCGGAATAAAGGGATTGAAATCTTGTTTCCTCTTCCGACCCGGTCTCAAACATAACATGAGACATCTGATCTAGTTTTTCTTTTACTAGTTTTAATCTAGCTTCTATTTCTTCCTTATCCCAACTTTCTTCCTCCGGCGTCAATATACCTTCCGGCATCATATCTGGCGTCACTATCGAATCATAGCCATAATCTTCTTGTTTCGATTCGTGCTCGTCATCCTCGGAATATGCAGAGGAATTAAGCATTGTATTTCTCGTGCTTACCGCAACTATTCTTAAAAGTGGCGAAAAGTCGCCACTATCAGCAATATCCCCAAGTATCTTTTCTGCACTAAACTGCGCATACCAAGCATCCGCACCGGCAGTCTCGACTACGGATGAGAGAAACTCTAATTGTTCGATTGGTTTTAATTTTTTTACCTCAGATAAACTTTTTACCACAGTATCATATTCGCCTCTGCGTAAAGTCTCACCACCCACCATCCCTAAACCTCCACCTCGGCAACTAAGGGCGTATGATCGGAAACTAAATTATCTAGAACTTTAAAATCCTTCACTTTTACTTCGTTATTTACCAAAATATGGTCGCAGGCCACCTTCTTTTTCAGCTTTAGGCTCGTAAGCGTCGTCTTTACTCCGTATTTTTCCGTCAAGTCTTCCAGAAAATCTAGCTCCCGCATCGCCGGGGAATCATGAATGATATTAAAATCACCACACACTATAACTGGCCCCTTTGCCTCGCGTACTATTTCTCCGACTTTCCTCATAACTTTAATAGTCGTTTTGTCCCCAATTGGATTTGGCCGCCAATACCCATGGTGATTAAAAATCGTCACCCCATTCTCAAGCTTCGCCATCTGTAAGGTATACGCATGGTCATAAAAATCCTGTCTTGAATTCACTGCGCCATATTTTCCATACACTAACTTAGATTGCTCGTCGACAATCTTAAAACGGCTTAAAATCACATTACCTTGTTCCATTTTGTCGCCATCCGAGAAAACATTCATATACCAATTCGAACTCCTAAGCTCATATTTTAAACCACTCGCTTTTTTAATTTGTTCAACCGTTGCAAAAAGATTTTGCAACCTATCATTATCTTTCTCGGCCCAAACCGCTTCCTGCATACAAATAACGTCAAAATCGTTATACCTTAGAAAATTTATCAAAGCCCCCTTAACCCGACCCGTCCAAACATTTAGCTGTAAGATTCGCATTACCTACCTCCTATCATAAAATAATTATATCATAGTGATATAATATACGTATGGATGATCCGCGAAACTTGATTGATGAATACAAAGGCATGGAAAATGAACAAGTTTTTGCTGAACTCGCGAAAAAACGCAGCCCGCTCGAAGTCGCTATTGAAAACGTTGAACACGATTTCAATATGGGCTCCATCGTCCGCACGGCGAACTCTTTTAATGTGTCGAAAGTTCATATTATCGGCAAGAAAAAATACAATCGTCGCGGAGCGATGTGTACCGATAAATATCTTGAAATTACCCATCATCAAACCATCAAGGACTTTATTAAGACGCAAAACGACAGGGAATTAGTCGCTATTGAAAATAATGTTCCCGATTCTAAACCGTTAGGCGAGAAAACGTTTAATAAAAATACAACTTTAATTTTTGGTTCAGAAAATAATGGTATTACGCCGGAGCTTTTAAAGGAAGCTCATGACGTAAGATTTATTGAAAGCTTCGGCTCGACGCGTTCGGTCAACGTTGGGGTAGCCGCGGGAATTGCAATGTATGAGTACACGCGACAGGTCATTATTAAGGCGAATTGATATCCAGTTTCCATGGCTAAAGCTTGTAGTCGTGATATTCATCGGCATAGTCGCGATACTAGACCTCTTAGATTTAACCATCTCTAAGATCGCCGAACCTGGCGTTAGACTAAAAATGGCGCCGATGTCGCGACACGTAGAAATCGTTAAGCGAGATTTGTACGGTAAGAAACTGGTGGCTCTAACTTTCGATGATGGGCCATCTAACGCAACCACGCCCCGACTCATTAATGTTTTAAAGTCAAAAGACGCGGTAGCAACTTTCTTTATGCTTGGCTCTATGGCGCGGCAAAATCCGGACCTCGTAAAACAGGTTGAGAAAGAAGGGAACGAAGTAGCCAGCCATACAATGTACCACCAAAATCTCCCGAGAATTTCGGCCGACTCAGCGATTGGCGACATCAACGAAGCGAAATCGATATTAAACGACATATTAGGACACCCCGTAAAATACACCCGCCCGCCATATGGCAATGTCAATAATGTCGTTCTTGATAATACTGGCACCCCGCTGATTCTTTGGTCGGTCGATACGCTCGATTGGAAAAACCGCAACCCGGCAGAGATCCTAGAAATTACGAAAAATCAGGTCTCGGAAGGGGGAATTATACTTATGCATGATATTTATGACACTACTGTAGATGCGGTAGGCTCAATTATTGACGAGCTGAGGAAAGAAGGATACGAGTTTGCGACAATCTCGGAGCTAGCTAAAGAACGAGGTATCAAACTAGAAAACAAAACAGTTTACTATAGTCTCTAACGATTAAATAGCAATTTAACTAGAAGCCCCAGTATAAAGGTATGTAGATTAGCAGTACAGATTAATCCGACGATTATAGTAATCACGCCAAAAAGTTTCACCTTATCATAAGACGATACTCCATTCACGAGGTTCTCGGCAATCGGTCTATAGAAAATCACAATTAGCGCACCGACGGCAGCAATAACTAGTCCGCCAAATAACCAACCTAAACTAAATTCATAATCCATACCCTATATTATAGCATAACGAGTTCCTCTAGTTGACTTTTTTGCTTGTTTCCGGTAAAATGTAGGTTTAAGGGGTAATAGCTCAGTTGATTAGAGCGCTGCCTTTGCAAGGCAGAGGTCATGGGTTTGAGTCCCATTTACTCAACCAACCAAGGAGATGAGAGAAAATATAAAATTTATTTTAGATTTTCCGAATCGACGCAGTTTGGACGACTTTGAGCAACAGCGAAAAGTCGACCAAGTGAGGAGCCGAGGGAAAAGTCGACCACATTAACATCATGGGGATATAGCTCAGCTGGTTAGAGCGCGTCACTGATAATGACGAGGTCTGTGGTTCAAGTCCACATATCCCCACCAGATTATGCAAAACTCGGCATTCTCGCCGATTTTTTTAATGTAATCCATATTGGGGATCACGCGAACTTTTCTGGACGCGCTATTCTGTATCATTACTCTACTTTTCTCACTATTCTATACGCAGTAGTAGCATTATCTCTGTTGATTGCGGTATCATGAGTTTCTATCTTGTTTTTTCTATAAATTTCTACAAATTTTAATGGTTTTAGGACCGATTCAATCTCATCGTCAGTTTGGTAGCTCATATAGAGCATATTTTTACCTTTTTCGCCCAAATATGGTTCATCTGTAAATTCTTCTCCTGACCCTAATTGGTGAGAAAAAAGGAAAATGCCACCGTCTCTTAGAATGTCATGGATATTAGAAAGAACCTTTTTGAAGTCATCTAATGATAAATGAAACAATGAGTATACCGCAAAAACCGCATCTATGGAATTATATTTAAAATACTTTTTCACGTTCATCATATCATCAAGAACATAAGGGAATTCACCATGGATTCTGAATGCTTCCTTTTTCATTTCTGGCGAAAAGTCTAACCCAATATAGTTATAGCCTCTCTTACTGAAATAAGCATATGTTCTGCCAGTTCCAGCACCTAAATCCAGAATAGTTGCGCCTTTAGGTAATTCCTTTTCAAATGCTTTATAAATATCTAAATCCTCAATATATGTGCCAAAATCCTTGCCATATTGCTTTGCAACCAGGTCATAATTTTCTTTTACGCTTTCTCTTTTTTCTTCCGAGTTCATATTTAATCGTTACGCGTCGTATTATATCATTTATTAATACTTTCTGATAGAGCGTTTGAGTCGCAGATATGGCATCCAACGGATAATCTAGTAGTCTTGCTTTATTATCTTCTCCCTAAATTATTAATACCCACCCGATTCGCCCTCGCCAGACTACAGGGAACTCGACATCCTTAAACATAATCGTTTTTTATGTTACAATACACATATGGATAGTGATAAAAATGGCGATAAGAATCTTTCGGATGAGGCTAAGCTCGATGCCCCACATGAATCGCCAACCCCAGAAACAAAAGAAATATTGAATGAGCAAACCCAGCAAATCGAAACTATAAAAACACCAAATATAAAGAACGAAGCCGAGACTATGGCGGAAGATCAGTTGACTGCTGCTTTTGTAGAAACTATAGAGAAAGGCAGTGAACAAGCCGTAACTCAAGAAGCTAATGGTGTGTCGGAATTAATCAGAGACAAGACGAAAGAAGAAGAGGTAAAAGAACCCGAAAGTGTTGCAAAAAATGAAGAAAGCAGCAATATGCCGACGGGGGAAGAGATAGCTGCCGCTTTTGTGGGACCAGGAGCAGAAGTAGAAAATGAGAAAGTAAAAACGCAAGAAGTAATTGAAGTGGGTAGTAATAAGGGTGTCATATCTTCTGGTCCGTCTAAGTCTTCTCATAAGGGTCTCGTCGCCATTATTGCCTGCTTTGCGGTTATTATCATTGGAATCGCTACGGCAATCGTAATTAACTTAAATCAAAAACCAGAACCAGAACCGGCCATCACCATCAATGACTTAACTGATGAGCAGAAAGAAAAGCTCGGGGTTGAGTCGAAGAAGGAAGAGGCTCCAGACGCTTCGGAAATTGAAGACAAAGACAACTACTCTAATGAATATAAAGAATATCTCGAACTCTCCGATGAAGAAAAAGCCGAACTTGAAGTTATCCCGAGAAAAGAAGAAATACCAGATGAAGTAATTGACGAAATTAAAGAAGATACCGACGATGAGATCGTTGCAACTTTACCAGAAAAGTTCGATCTTCGCGACGTAATAGATATTACGGTCGGTAATCAAGGGGGGTATGGACTCTGTTGGGATTATGCATCGAATACTGCGCTAGAAACTCACCTTAAACTCCGCGGAATAGACTATAACCCATCCGAATTACAAATCGACTTCTTATCTTCGAATTTGATGTACGGTAACCGTAACCTACACGATGGTGGCACCTTCCAATACTTTGCTGATATAGCTTCGTCAATCGGCACAATATCTGAAGGCACCTTCCTCGGCTTAAATATTAGTCCAGATGCATGGTATGGTGGCACTAATAGTAATCTTGATTATTTTAAACTTGCCAAAAATGACGACCCGCTTTATATTACAAAAACAGTTGATTTTCCATCGGTCTACAAATCTAAGGGCGAGGCATCCAATAAAACTGAAGAAGAGCTTAAAGAGTTCCGCGATTTAGTTAAGGCCCATATCATGACCAACGGTGCTCTCTATACGGCTGTTGCTAGGCCATGGTTATTTGATATCCCACGATACTGCGAAGATAGTGGTACCGGTTGCTATATGGATCACGCCATGGCGATCATTGGCTGGGACGATAACTATTCAAAAGAAAATTTTGCCAAGGTTAACAGCGATGGCAGGCGTACTGAAGGCACGCCGAAGCATGATGGCGCCTATATTGTTCTGAATTCTTGGGGTAAGGAGTGGAGTGGTTCTGGTGCGCAAGATGGCGTTTTCTACATCTCATATGACGAATATAATGTAGAAACTCAATTATCCGGCATCGTTTCGACGTCGCTTGATAATGCAAGAAAGATCGACTCTATCGCATCTGGGATAGCAAAGGATCTGATTAAAGAAAAACTTAGTTTTTATATCATTGAAGAAAATGGCGAGGAGTACATATCGGATTATGCACTAGATCGTGTTTCGTATTTAGATCTATCATCCCGCGGCTTAACGAACCATGATCTTGAGGGCATTACGGAAACTTTTCCAAATATTTCATCACTAACAATTACCAACAACAATATTTCGGATTTGTCATCACTTGCTAATTTAAAAAATCTCTCCATAGTCTATTTTTCGAAAAATAACGTTGAAGATATTTCCGCTCTTTGTGCTATGGACAAGGTGGAAGGCCTCGATTTAAGCTATAATAAAATCGCTGATATCGGTTGTCTAGAGGGTAAACTTGCCGATTATGCGTATCTTGATGTTTCTGGCAACAATGGAATTACCGGCATCGAAAAACTGACCTCCATCAGTAATTTAATCGCAGACAACATAGGTCTCGAAAGTCTTGAATCGTTAAGTAATCTTAATGAACTCACATCACTTTCAGTCCGCAACAACAATATCAAAAACCTGGCAGGGCTTAATACGAACAAAGAAACATTGTATAGCCTCGATCTATCCGGCAACAAAGAATTAACAGACCTCACGTTCAATAAGCCAATTGGCCTTCTCCGCTTAGAAGATGCTGATTTAGCGGACATTTCAATATTAAACAATATAGAGGTTAGTGGGGTGCTTGCTAAGGGCAATAACTTCGGTGATCTATCCGATTTTGACAACGACAAGATAATACAATTAGATCTTTCTGGCAATAAAAATCTTTCCAATCTGTCGGCGCTCACTAAAGTCGAAAGCCTTAGTCTTTCGGATTGCGGTATAACTTCACTATTGGAAATTGATGGTATCGATAGTGTTAAAACGTTGGTCCTGAACGACAACGCAATATCGTCTCTTGATGGTGTAGAAAACCTTTCTGAAGTCGTCACCCTTAATATTAGCAACAATAAACTCACATCTATCGATGGTATAGAAAAACTCGAAAATCTACAGAGCCTCAACATATCAAACAATCAAATTTCATCATTAAATAAAGTATCAGAGTTAAAGAAGCTTACTGTCCTTTTTGCGGATAATAATACTATTTCCAATGCTGACGCTCTAGCTAATCTGGAAAAAATATATTTCATATCATTAAGTAATAATAAGATTAAGTCGGTTCCTAATTTTACGGTTCAGGAAAATGTTTATCTGACGCTCGAAAACAACCCTATCGAAAATGCTGTAATTTCAAAAACGATTGAGACAATCAACCTAAAGGGTTGCAATGTAAAGACGATAGATTATTCTTCGGTAGAGAAGTTATCAAATATAACTCTCGAAGGCAATCCTGACTGGAACGAATACCGTAATTTAATTTCTAAATCAATAATTGAGCAACAAAACTCAGACCACCAGTATCCATATTTTAGTGTCTCGACTGATTATAACTTCTCAAAAGAGGAATTAAGTGACTTTAGTAGTATTCAGGGGCTATCTAGTGATGTGAATTGGCATATAAACTTGACTGAATACATAATTGAATTCGAAAAAAATTCTGCTGGAATTGTTGACTTAGAGAAGTATCCTAACGAAAGGGCAATGTTTATGTCTATGTTAAAGGCTGGCGCGAGCTTAGACGGTTTCACGGTGGATAAAGCCGCCACCAAGCTTACATTGAAAGATAAAACGGCGAGTTCTCTATCGTTGGAACAATGGACAAAG
>JAGCAL010000048.1 GCA_017652715.1 Candidatus Saccharimonadota bacterium
AATCGAATAAGCTGAGAGTATCGCGCGACTACGTTTTTTGCTACGATTTTTCTTCCTAAACATCACTTTCCTTTTTTAGATTAATATTTCCCCCTACCACGTCTAAAGCTCCGCCTCCTCTCTGGCCAACGCCATGCCCATACAATGCGAACCGCCACGACCACGCGACAATTCCGAACTTGGGATTTCAATTACTTTGACGCCATGCTTCCTCAGCGTCTCATTTGTCACAAAATTTCGGTCATAAGCTATTACTACACCCGGACGTACACACATCAAATTCACACCGTCGCTCCACTGCTCGCGCTCCGCATCAATTCTTCGCCCATCACCACATCTAATCAACTCAACTTTATTCAAATGCAAATATTTCTCTAGAACCTTCTGTAATCCCTGATAAATCTCTACAATCTCAAGCTCCCCACTTCGCCCTTGCGAACTATCATAAATCGTCGAAATATCCATAATCGCATCTTGAACAGCAAACTTATCTAGATCAACTTGCGTCATTACAGTATCGAGATGCATAAAGCTTCTCTCATCCGGAATATCAATCGCAAGTACATACTTAAATGTATTATTTTTATCCTTAAATAGATTCCTCGCAAAATCCGCAATCGCATCCGGCTCGGTACGCTGCGAAATCCCAACCGCAATTACTTACTTCGATAAGAACTGGATATCGCCACCCTCAATACAATATGGCTCATTACGCTCATAATACAGTTTAGTCTTTTCGTAAAATGGATGATATGTAAAAACATATTCCGCAAAAATCGACTCACGCGTCCGAGTTACCGACCACATCTTGTGAAGTGTCGCCCCATAACCAATCGTCGCCATCGGATCACGCTGGAATAACACGTTTGGAATCGGATCAAGAATCATCCTACCAGTATCACGCGTAGCATAAAAGCCAGAAATACTTTTTAGTTTCTTTAGCTCGGAGATATCAATACCTGCAATACATTTTCTTACCATATCGTGAGTATCTTTAATGCCGTCTAAAAACTCATAACAGTGTTTCACGATTTTCGGCGAAGTCACGCCCGCTTCAGCAATAAATTGCTCAAGAAACTTCTTGCGCACCGTCCGCCCGCCAGCATCAATCGCCTCAGCCGCTAAATCCGTAATATAAACTACTTCAACACCCTCAGCACGCAAAGCATTAGCATACGCATCATGTTCTTCCTGTGCAATCTTAAGATAAGGTATGTCATCAAAAAGCAGACGCTCTAGCGTGTTTGGCGTGAGATTTAAAAACTCATCACCTGGTCGATGTAATAATACTTTTTTTAGTGGCGCAATCTCGCTAAAATTGCAAATTGAACCCTTCATTATTTTTCCTCCTTCTTATATAACGTTAAGAACATTACTGCTTTTATTGTATGCATGCGATTTTCGGCTTGATCAAAAACCAGCGAACGCTCCGATTCGAACACCTCATTCGTTACTTCCATCTCAGAAATCCCAAACACTTTATTCACATCCTTCGCAATCGAAGTATTAAGATCATGGAAAGACGGTAGACAATGTAGAAAAATCGCCGATTCCTTGGCCTGATTCATCATCTCTGTATTAACCTGGTACCGTTTCAAAAGCTCAATCCTTTCACCCCACTTTTCCTGAGGCTCACCAAGCGACAGCCATACATCGGTATAAATAACATCCGCTTTCCCATATAACTCCGCAACGTCCGTCGTAATAGTAATGGTCGACCCATTCTTCTCAGCAATCGGACGACACTTTGCTACTATTTCATCAGAAGGCCTTAACTCGTTCGGCCCACAGGCAATAAAATTAACACCCATCTTCGCACTCATCGCCATCAGCGAATTAGCCACATTATTCCTCGTATCACCCACGAAAGCTAGCGTCAGACCGCGCAAATGGCCAAAATGTTCTTCTATCGTTAAAAAATCACCTAACGCTTGAGTTGGGTGACATTCGTCCGTAAGTCCATTCCATACCGGAACATCTGCATATTTTGCCAAATCATCTACAATCTTCTGGTCAAATCCGCGATATTCTATTCCATCATAAAGTCTTCCTAGAACTCTCGCCGTATCCGCAATTGACTCCTTATGTCCCATCTGTGAACCACTCGGATCAAGATATGTCACCCCCATCCCTAAATCATATCCCGCTACCTCAAACGAGCACCTTGTCCTCGTAGAAGTTTTTTCGAACACAATCGCAATATTTTTATTCGGAAAATACTTATGCGACTGCCCCTCATGTTTCATTTTTTTGAATACTTTTGCCATTTCTAACATATAGCGAAGCTCTGCCTCGCTAAAGTCTAAGATTTTTAAAAAATCTCGCCCGTAGAAATCCATACACCACCTTTCTTTATATTCATTATATATTAAGTCAATTTTAAACACAAGCAATTCCGTGCTATAATTTATCTATGAAGCAGCGAATTGTCCTAGCTCTCGGTGGCAATGCGTTACAAAAAAATGGCGAAAATACCGCCGAAGCCCAAAAGGAAGTAGCTAAGAAAATTGGCGCAGTAGTTGCCGAGTTAGCCGACCAATACGAAATTGTCGTTGCCCACGGCAACGGCCCCCAAGTCGGTAATATTTTGATACATGAAGAAATTGCCGGAACTAATGAAGCCCCTGCCATGCCCCTCGAAACCGCTGTCGCTATGAGTCAAGGCCAAATCGGCTACTGGCTAACCCAAGCTATTAATAACGCATTCGCAAAATTAGGCAAAACTAAAAAAGTCGCTACCGTCGTTTCCCAAGTCGTAGTTTCACGTCAAGACCCTGCTTTTAAAAATCCGACAAAGCCTATCGGTCAATTCTATTCCGAGAAAGAAGCTAAAGCACTCGCTAGAAAAAATAGATGGACCGTAAAAGAAGACGCTGGTCGCGGCTGGCGCCGAGTCGTCGCCTCCCCGAAACCAATTGATATCGTCGAAAAGAAAACTATCCTAGATCTCGTTGAAAATGGGACTATCGTTATCGCAACTGGTGGTGGCGGAATTCCAGTCGTCCGCACAAAAGTTTTGAAACGCCTAAAGGGCATCGATGCCGTAATCGACAAAGATTTTGCCGCCGAAAAGCTCGCCGAAGAAGTCAAAGCCGACATTTTCGTTTCAGTTACAGCCGTCTCGAACGTTTACCTAAACTTCGGACTAAGAAATCAAGAAAAAATCGAAAAAATTTCAGCAAACGAAATCCTTAGATATAAAAAATATGGCTATTTTAAAGCCGGCTCAATGCTCCCGAAAGTCGAAGCGACCGCAAAATTCGCCAAAACCGGCAAAATTGGCATCATTACCGACGCCAATCATTTGAAATCTGCCCTAAAAGGCAAAGCCGGCACGATTATATCAGCTTCTTAAGCTCCTCTTTATACGCCTCGACCCCAGGCTGGTCAAACGGATTTACTCCGAACAGCTTAGCCGAAATCGCACACGCAAGCTCAAAGAAATATATCAATGCGCCAAAACCTTTTTCGTCGTAGCTCTCCGGCTTAATATCTAAAACCGGAATCCCGCCATCCGTATGAGCAATCCTGACCGCCTGCACTACCTTCGCATTCGTCTCATCGGTCGGATAATCTATGATGGTTTCAAAAAGATTTCGACGACCATCCTGCATAAACTGACCAAGTGAATGTAAATCCGTGGAATAAATCACCGAAGCTGGGAAAATCCCCTGACCATTTTTTCCCTCGGATTCCCCGAATAACTGTTTTAGCCATTCGTTGAAATACATTGTTGCCGGTTCAAAACTAGCAAAAACCTCAGTGTCATAACCTTTTTGCCCAATCTCATAGCGCATCCAAGCATATTTCACCGCCGAGCCAACTTCTTCCTCTACTGCCTCGGCCGCTCCCTCAAGTAATTTATCGATATCTACTCCAGCTACCGCCATTGGCAACATGCCTACCGCCGTCAATACAGAGTAGCGTCCACCGATATTATCCGGCACCACAAACCTCGTATATCCTGAAGCTACCGCCTCGTCATGTAACGCACCTTTTTTCGCATCAGTAGTAGCATAAATCCGACTCCTCGCCTCTTCCTCGCCATATTTTTCAATTAGTTTAGCCTTAAACTCCCGAAAAGCTAAAGCCGGCTCTAGCGTAGTCCCAGATTTCGAAATCACATTAACCGAAAAATCATGATCTCCAACTTTCTCAAGCGCCCGCTCAAGCTCGCGTCGTGACAACGAATTGCCAGCATAGATAATTTTAGTCTCAGATTTTGGCCTCAAAGCCTCGATAATTGCCCGATGCCCGAGATACGAGCCGCCAATCCCGATACAAACTAAATACTCACTCTCCGCTTGAATTTTCTTAGCCGCCTCCTTCAGCCGAACCAACTCCCCCATATCATATTTACGCGGCAGCCACAGCCATCCCCCCATCGTATCATGAGCGATTTCCGTCATAATCCCCTTCGTACGCTCTAAATCTATATCTGGGCTACAATTAACCTCAATCATATTACCTCATTATTACTTATTCTTATTATATCAGCTCTCCACCAGAAAAACTCTTGCTTTTTTCGTAAAAGTATGGTATAATAAAAATAACTATCGTACATTAAGATGAAGGGAAGGTGAAAAAATGCGGTACGAACTATCGGCTCGTTTCTCTATAGACATCGAACCCAGTCTTAAAGGAGAACTAGAGGACAATGGTTTCCTCTTTGTTCTCCACGATGTGCTACAGAATACGTATGTGTGGCCCAGAAAACATCGCACATGTAAGATCATCGATTTAGTCCCATCAAAGGACAACAAGAAGCAGTATGAATACATCTGCTTCTATAACAGTAACCAACCACCAAACCAAACGGCAATATCCCGTTTAACCGAGAGCAAAGCTCTCTTATCTTTCCAAATCAAGATAGAACCGTAACTACTACAAACCCCAAAATCCATCCAATTCATTCCCCTCCCCTAATCCCCCAAGATTCGTCCTGGGGGATTTTTTGTGGTATAATTGCCCCGTGCCCCTGTGGCGGAATTGGCAGACGCGCTAGCTTCAGGTGCTAGTGGTAGCAATACCATGCAGGTTCAACCCCTGTCGGGGGCACCATCTTATTTTAAGATGCTTTATTTTTTACTCTTTATACCTAACGCTTCGTATACCGCTCCTCTGTTCTCTCGTATCAATTTTACCCTCGCTCGGATTTCGTTCTCTCCAATTTTAATCGCTCTTGAAAGTGCCGGATCATCACGCATTGGCCCGAAAAACTCTGTATATTTCTTTAATTCTTCCTCTGTTCTGGACAATTTCGCTACTAACATCGGATAATCACTCAACGTTTTATCTCCGCCAGTCTTCCTAACGAAATCCCAATTCTTCGTAAGCCATGAAAAAGTCTGCGCCTTTGCTTTCTGATTTCTGTAAAGATAAATAAACAGATATAGCTGATCCTGTGGCTTCACAATCTTTACATCGCCAAGCAACCTAATCATCTTCGCAACCTGTTTCTCATCTTCTACTAAACACGCCGCATCCAAATAATCAAACTTAATATCTGGGTCCGAAATCGTTTTATATTTCTCTAAATATTCATCCATAATTTCCGGCTCAAGATAAACCTTAGCGCTCAAAATATCATCCCGAATTTCAGCATCCATCTTCTTCGGGTCATCCTCATACATTTTCACCAGCTCTTTAAACCTCTCGGTATCCTCCGCAAAGTAATCTAGCGCCATCAAATTCGCCCTTAGACGTATAATATCTTCATCGTCCTCTTGCCTCGTCTTAATCCCAATCTCTGTTAACTTATCATTAATTAATCCTAGAACGTACTTTTTTAGTACCTTTTCCTCCTCGGAATCATCCTCAAAATAAATCTTCAGATTCGAAATCAAAGATGCAACCTTATTCCATACCGCCGGAGCATTTTCGTTTTTAAATTCTAGCGCCAACGGAACCAATGAAGCAGCACCCCGAAGTCCAGACAACGTAATCAGGTCTCTATCAATCAAAAGTCGCAACTTTTCCTCTAAACTTAGCTCTTTAAACCTACTTAATCTCTCGCTGAACTCATCCTCATCCAAATCTAGAATATAATGCCCAGACATATCTTCCATAATCTTCGGAATCGGCCACTCTTCTTTTTTCATAGCCCCATCTAACGAAAACCTTTTCTGACTAAACTTCTTAAAATTATCACCTTCATTCCTTATGACCGGATAGCCAGGACGATCAATAAATGCATGCATCAGTTCCTTTGGATTAAAATCCGCATAACGCGCCAAAGCTGTCCATAGATCATCCCCGACTGTATTCCTATATTTAAACTTCTTGAAATAATCCGAAATCCCCTTACAAAAGTTTTCCCAACCCATCAACCTAATCACCATCAACATTAATCTCGCCCCCTTCGCATAGACTATCGCCCCATCAAACAACGTCGCAATCTCCTCCGGCGTTTTTACATCCTGATGAACCGATTGTACCCCCTCATGCGCATCGCGTAGTAGCGCCGCATAACAATCTCCAGTAAAGAAGCTCTCAAAAATCTTATATTCAGGATGGATGTAGTCCACTGCATAATATTCCATTACGCTCGCAAATGATTCATTCAACCATAAATCATCCCACCATTCCATCGTTACGAGGTCCCCAAACCATTGATGCGAAAGCTCATGCGCCACCGTAATCGCTACTGCCTTTTTTGCACCAAGTGTTGCCGCGTCCGAAACCAAAAGCATAGATTCCCGATATGTCACTAGCCCCCAGTTCTCCATCGCCCCAGCCTCAAAATCCGGTAAAGCTACTTGATCCAATTTCTTCAAAGGATACGGCACCCCAAAATTATCATCATAAAATTCCAAGCTCCGCGCCGCGATTTCGTTTGCGAAATCTACCGAATCTAGCTCTTGGTTTAGCGCACAATACGTCGTTATCTCTACACCATGCGCATTCTTTATAGTCTTACTATGAAACTTACCAATCACGAATGCGAGAAGATATGTCGACATCCTCGGCGTAGGTTCAAATTTAGTGGTCGATAAGCCGGTAATAACATTCTGGTTCGTGGTATTCCGGAGTACAGCAGCGCGAGAGTTAGCGCCCGAGCCCCGTGGCGACTGCCCCTTGGGACACAGACGACCTTCAGTCGACGGGAGCGAGGGACGCAATCCCGAACTAAAATGTATTACCGGAGTATTCGACAATACCATATCCTCCGTCGGCGTCGTAATCAAAAGCTCAAACACCGCTTTTGCCGCCGGCTCATCAATACACGGAAAAGCCTCCCTGGCATAATGTGACTCAAATTGCGTTGCTACGATTGTCTCTTTTTTGCCATTATACTCATAATACGAAAGGTAGGCCCCCTCCATGTTTTCGTTGAGTTTACCATCGTAATAAATTGCGATTTCATTAGATCCGAGCGGGACATTAAAAATTTCTAACACTTCCCCATCAGTTTCGAATTCAGACCTCTTACCATTGATAAGAACATCTGTGATTTTTAATCTTACAGCATGGAATTTAATGATTTCATTTTTAGCCTCGCCGGTAACTGTCACTACTCCACCAATAGTTTTTTCAAACTTATTAATTATAATATCTAAAACATATTTTTCTGGCACAAAATATTTTATCAACCTCTCCACAATAAATCCTTTCTATAAAGAGTTATTCAGGATTGTAATTTTTCTGAGCATTGAGCAAGCCCGAGAGGATTTTTCTAAATTTTAGGAAATTAGCTCGCGCGAACCGTGAAGACAGCCGTGAGTCGCGAGTAATTTCCGTTAAAAAATTTAGAAAAATCATCCCGGCGCGAAGCGAAGCGCGAAGAAAAATTATAATCTGAATAATTCTTGACTTTAATTATTAATTGTTAATGTAATTTTGCTATAGTCGGCAATTTGGCGGGTTTCAAAATCGGCTCAAGCTCAGCCTCTTCCAAAGTTTCATGCTTTAATAATTCTTCCGCGAGCTTATCAAGTACGGCCTTATTTGCTTTCAAAACATCTTCAGCCCGCTTAGCCGCCTCATCCGACAGTTTCTTAATCTCAGCATCAATCTGCTCAGCAGTTTTTTCCGAATATGGCTTACCGGCTGTAATCGTATAATAACCAGTTGCCTCGCTAGGAAATACTAAGTTTCGCGTACTGTCACCCATGCCTTCTTCAACCACCATAGATTTAGCCAGTTCAGCAACATTTTTAAGGTCACTGGAAGCTCCAGTTGTAATTGCATCCTTCCCGAAAATCATTTTTTCAGCCATTCGTCCACCCATCGCGCGCGCCAAAATATCCTTAAGCTCATAGATATTTTTATAGCTACGATCTTCCGGCGGCAAGAACCAAGTTACTCCTCCAGTTTGTCCACGCGGAATAATCGTCACTTTATGTACCGGATCAGAATCTGGCAGAACATGCCCAACTATCGCATGCCCAGCTTCATGATATGCTGTAATCTTGCGCTCTTTCTCACTCATAACTTTCGACTTGCGCTCCGGACCAATCGCCACTCGCTCAAACGCTTCAGTCAAATCCTTGTTCGATATAGCCTTATGCCCCTCCCGGGCAGCCGTAATCGCAGCCTCATTCGCAATATTTGCAAGATCCGCCCCAGACGAACCAGCCGTCTTTTTAGCTAATGATTCTAAATCAACATTTTCTTCTACCGGTTTACCTTTAAAATGTACCTTCAATATCTCTAATCGGTCTTTTCGCTCCGGCAATGTCACATTAACATGCCGATCAAACCGC
>JAGCAL010000049.1 GCA_017652715.1 Candidatus Saccharimonadota bacterium
ATTCCGACGTTATTTGCCATGAACGCCATGTTCTATAATTTTAACAATCCAAACATGTTAGACGATATCGCTAGTTTATGGGAATTGTTCGAAACTGCCTTAGATTATGCTTCGAGCCCAACTACCGAGAACCGAAATAAAATCATCCAGCTCTTTAGTCACGCTATTGCGATGCGTGGAAACGGTTTAAGTAAAATCACCATGGGACTATATTGGATTGCTCCGGATTCATTCCTAAATCTCGATAGCAGAAACAGATGGTTTATCTACGAATCTGGCAAAATTCCAGAAAGCGTAACGGAGAAACTTCCGATAATCGAGAACGGGGTTGTTACTGGCGAAAATTATATTGAAATAATCGAAATTATACGCGATTATCTAAAGAGCGACGAGACCGAGCTTCGCGATTTTGTCGATTTGAGCGCCGAGGCGTGGCGATATTCCGAAGAGGTTAACAAGGAAAGGCAAGAAGAGGCAAAAAGAGTCGAGGAGGAAATAAAGAGAAACGCCGCTGCCGACGAAAACGTCGAGACTGCTCACTATTGGATTTATTCTCCTGGTCAAAACGCCGAATGTTGGGATGAATTCTATAATAACGGCATTATGGCGATTGGTTGGGATATCGACGACTTAACCAAATTCTCTTCGAAAGACGAGATAAAACAGGCTCTTCGCGAAAGATATAATTCAGATTTAACTTATATGAATGCAGCGCATGCCGTCTGGCAATTTGCGAATGAAATGAAACCCGGCGACATCGTTTTCGTCAAGAAGGGAACTCAACAAATAGTTGGACGAGGCGTCGTATCTTCTGATTATTATTACGACGATAGCAGAGAAAATTATAAGCATGTCAGAAAAGTAAACTGGACTCATAATGGTAATTGGCCGCATCCGGGTCAAGCTGTAATGAAGGCACTAACCGATATTACCCAGTACACAGAGTATGTTAATAAATTGAATGCTTTGTTTGATGGCGAGATTGAAGATGCGGAGACGGAAGAAGTTAATTACCCGGATTATAGCGAGGACCAGTTCCTGAGCGAAGTCTACATGAGTAAGGAAAACTACGAAAAACTAACTTCACTCTTGAGACGTAAGAAAAATATCATTCTTTGCGGAGCGCCTGGTGTCGGAAAAACTTTCGCTGCGCAGCGTCTTGCCTATTCGATGATGGGAAAGAAGGACAAGGATCGCACTAAGATGGTTCAGTTCCACCAGAGCTATTCTTACGAAGACTTCATTATGGGCTACCGACCGACGGAAAGTGGGTTTGAACGTAAGTCTGGTACTTTTTATGATTTCTGTAAAAAAGCTGAGCTTGATGATGAGAACGATTATTTCTTTATTATCGACGAGATCAACCGCGGAAATCTCAGCAAGATATTTGGCGAGCTATTTACGCTAATCGAAAATGATAAGCGTGGAACTAGTTTACGGTTATTATATTCAGACGAAATGTTTTCCATTCCGAGCAATGTTTTCATTATCGGTATGATGAATACGGCCGACCGCAGTCTCGCGATGCTCGACTATGCGTTGCGTCGCCGTTTTGCGTTTTTCGATATAAAGCCCGGCTTTAATACCGACGGCTTTAAAGAATATCAGGATAATCTATCTAGCACGAAGTTTGATAACTTGATTTCTTGCGTAAAAAGATTAAACGTAGCTATCTCGAACGACTTCGGCAAGGGTTTCTGTATTGGACATAGCTATTTCTGCAATCTAGAAGAAGCGACAGATGACATCCTGAGCGGAATTGTTGAATACGAAATAATCCCGCTTCTAGAGGAGTACTGGTTCGATGAGCCGGAAAAAGTGAATAATTGGTCTCTCGAATTAAGGAGTTCAATCCGTTGATCCCGATACAAAACATCTTCTACATGCTTTCGTACGCCTTCCAAGTTTTAATGGAACGGGAATTTCGGAATGTTGCGACTGAAAAATATAAGAACGTCGGGGACCTTTGTGCGGAAATACTTATCAAAGGTGTTTCGAGACAGCTAAAACAAGGGTTACGAAAGGATTATGTCGAATATACCGAGCCACTATCGCTTTTAAGGGGGCGGGTCGAAATAATAGAATCTATGAGAACAAATTCTATGCTCAAAAAGCGGCTCGTCTGTACGTATGACGATTATTCGGAGAATTCTTATCTGAATAAAATCTTAAAGACGACTATGCTTCTTTTGACGCGAGCCGATATTGCCGAAAGTAGAAAAAAGAGCCTACAAAAACTACTACTTTATTTCGGTGATGTCGATACGCTGGATCCGCGTAGTATTAACTGGAATCAGCGGTATGACAGAAATAATCGAACTTATCAGATGTTAATTTCAATTTGTTATCTCGTCATAAAAGGGCTACTACAGACTACAGAAGACGGGAAACACCGCTTGATGGATTTTATCGACGAGCAGCACATGCACCGTTTGTATGAAAAGTTCATTCTAGAGTACTATAAAAAAGAGTTCCCGGAAATCAAGGTCAGTGCATCGCAAATTCCTTGGATAGTTGATGACGATTTTCGCGATATGCTTCCGATAATGCAGAGCGATGTCATGCTCGAATATGAAAACAAGGTACTTATAATTGATGCGAAGTTCTATAGTACGAATTTACAAAAACAGTTTGATACTTATTCAATTCATTCTAATAACCTTTACCAGATTTTTACTTATGTTAAAAACAAGACGGCTAGTTTAGAGGGTACCGGTAATGAAGTGTCCGGACTGCTACTTTACGCAAAGACGACAGCCGCAGTG
>JAGCAL010000050.1 GCA_017652715.1 Candidatus Saccharimonadota bacterium
AACCTCCCAGTTTCTGTTAACACCCGTCTTGGCTGGAGCAAAGTCGAAGAATATAAAGAATGGCTACCAATCATCCTGAATGAACACCCCGCCGCACTTACCGTCCATCTCAGAACTAAAAAAGAAATGAGCAAAGTTCCCGCCCACTACGAACTAATCCCAGAAATTATTAAACTAAAAAATTCTATCTCGCCAGATACTAAATTAATAATCAATGGCGATATTCGCGATAAAGCCCACGCTCTAGAACTTCATGCAAAACACCCCGAAATCGACGGCTTCATGATTGGTCGCGGAGTCTTCTCTAATCCATATTGTTTCACCGACCACACTCCTTCGCGCACCGAACTTATAGAGCTTCTAAAAATGCATTTAGACTTGTATGAAGAATACACGAATAGCTTTTTGAGGAACATTGCGACCAACGGGGAGCTTCTAGCGAGCGCCGCCCGTAACGACGGGCCGGCGCGAAGCGGTTCCGAAAAAAGCTATTCGTGTATTCCATCATACGAGCCTCTAAAACACTTTTTCAAAATCTACATCAATAACTTTCCGGGCGCGAAGGAAATTCGGGCGAAACTGATGGAAACTCACTCTGTTCCCGAAGCCCGTGCTATAATAAATAGTATATGAAAATACTATTATTAGGCTACGGCAAAGAAGGGCAATCTGCCGAAAAATATTTCAAAACCCATTTTAATGATGCGGAAATCGATACCTTACAAAATTTTGACCCGAAGGAAATTCGAAATAATGATTATTCGTCTTATGATATAATTATTCGTTCCCCCTCTGTTCCTCCACTTAATCTAAAAAACGAATCTAGTCTTACAAAATACTTTTTCGACCATTGTCCCTGTAGAATCATCGGCGTCACCGCCACAAAAGGCAAAGGTACGACTTGCTCATTTATCTATTCTATTTTGAAAGCTCTAAAAAAAGATGTCTATCTCGTAGGTAATATCGGCAACCCTGCTATCGATATTCTCGACGAATTAACCGAAAATTCCGTCGTAGTCTACGAAATGTCCAGCTTTCAACTTTGGGACCTCAAAAAATCCCCGAACGTCGCCGTTATCGGAACTATCGAACCCGATCACCTTAACGTCCATAAAGACTACGACGACTATCTTAACGCAAAATCTAACATCTGTCGGCATCAATCCGAAGAAGATTACTGTATCTTTTATAAAGATAACGAGGACTCCAAAAAAATCGCCGCTACAAGTAAAGCTAAAAAAGTCCCCTATCCGTTCGAAATTCCGGACTCAGTTAAAGAGGCTATCAAGCTTCCAGGAAAACATAACGTCGAAAACGCCATCGCCGCTATCTCCGCCGTGGCAAGCCTCGAAAATCTTTCCCCAGAACAATTTATCTCGAAACAAGAAACTGCCATCATCAGTGGTCTCGCCGATTTCCGCGGTCTCCCTCATCGTCTCGAATTCCTCCGTGAATTGAATCACGTAAAATACTACGACGACAACTTCTCTACAAATCCTTCCTCAACAAGAGTCGCCATCAACGCCTTCCCCAGTAGCGATATTACTATCATCAACGGCGGTCGCGACAAAACTGCCTACAAAGACCTCCCTGAAATCTATGAAATCCTCAGTTCACCGAACATTAAAAATATCGTTCTAATCGGAGAATCCGGACGCGAACTCATGAATAGATACGAAGACCAAAGATTTAAACTCGTAGCGTCACTCGAAGAAGCCGTAAAAACCGCTCAAGAATTAGCCGAAAAAACTTCCGAAAAAGAAGCAATTGTCCTCATGTCGCCAGCCGCCGCTTCATTCGATATGTTTGAAAATGTCTATGATAGAGGTGATAAATTTAAAAATTTAATCTCGCTTCTAAATTAGAAATAAAGGCCTTATCCGTAGACGAAACCGCCGCAAACCCTCTCGTCCCGGAGCCGGCAAATTCGCGCGCAAGCTCAATCATTCTAGCCTTATCAACTGTTTTAATCAAATTCGGCATATTATCATACTTTTCAATTTCAAAACACGTAAAATAATTCTCCGCATAATAATCAGCAATTTGACCCACAGTTTGCGCACCCATCTGAAAACGACCTAAAGCATACGACTTAGCCGCTTCAAAGTCCTTATCTGAAATATCACCATTAAGAGCCTTCATGAGTTCAGTTTGTATCAGCCCAAACAACTCTTCCGCATTTTCGATATTAACCTCTCCATCAAAATCCCAATATGAATTCGTTGCATTAGCCGCAACCGAACTCCCCATCCCATAAACCAAACCGCGCTTTCTCGCCGCTCCAAAAATCTTCGAATTCGTCGTACCGTTCAAAATATGATTTAAACACCCCATCGCAAGAGTTTCTTTCGGCTCAAGATGACGCGGCGTCACCAACGAAAAACCAAAAGTAACATTCGAGGCATCCTTTCGCCTAATCGAAACCGGATCAGTCGTCCGTAAATCCACGACCGGAATTTCAAACCTTTCCCCCTCTTTCAGTCCCCAATTCTCAAGCATCCTCACTATCTTATGCTTACGACCATGAATTCGCCCAGCAATAATGAACAGCATATTCTTAGCCGTATGCGTACGTCGATAATGTTCCCTAATATCTTTAAGCTCGATATTAGAAATAGTTTTTAGTCGCTCCGAAAGATCAAGAATATCCTCACCAACCGCCTGTTGCACCCTCGGCCAAAGCAAGCGATAATAATCATTCATATAACCAGTCAATTCCGAACGCACATTTGACTTCTCCGCCTTGAGCTCCTCCTCGTTAAACCTCGG
>JAGCAL010000051.1 GCA_017652715.1 Candidatus Saccharimonadota bacterium
ATCACCTCGGGCGGAACCCCTACAGTTTCCTCTACCTGAGAGCTATCATCTTCGACCACTACACTCTTCTTTGTAATACTAATTAGTATGCCCAGCGAAAAACCGCAAGCAATCAGGAAAACACAAAGTAGCATCGTGAAGATTAATAGCCTTCTCATTAAGGCCTTGCGTCGACTAATCTTCCAAGAAACCATTGCTTTGTTTCCTCATCTAGTAAACCGGTCTGCATATTAGAATCGTAGACCGTAGGCACAATCTTTGTCTGCAGTAATTTACCATTGTAGAAATAATGTACCAAAATCAAACTACGTGTAGTCCCCGGCCACCAATACTGATCAAAGAATAAATTACCGAGCCCATAGTATATCTCACCATCTTTATACAACTCATAAGTTTGAGGCTGATGTGCACTAGTTCCAACTACGATGTCAGCACCAAGGTCAATTAAATGACGGAAAAATCCAATCTGATCTCCAGCGGCCGAATCCGCAGCATCACAAGTAGAATCCTCATACTCCGCGACATAAGCATTACATTCATAATACTGTACATCAACTATTACAAATTCGCCACGCGACTTAGCTGCCGCAATTTCAGCCGCTGCCGAATCCTCATAATATTGATTAGCACCCGGCGTATTCCCATACGTCGCACCACCCGTAGATTCATTATAGGCAAACATTGTAATCTTATTATTTTTCTGATTAATCTCAACCGGCTCAGCCGCCTCATCAGCAGTTCGACCGCCCCCAACAATCTTTATATTATTCTCGTTATACCAATCAATAGTCTCAACAGCAGCCGTACTGCCGCAATCTAAATTATGATTCCCAGTAAGTTCAACAATGTCTAACCCAATGGCAAGCAACGTATCGGTAAAGCGAAAATCCGAACAAATATTACTTGAGCTTGCGTAATTTGTAAAAGAAGATTCGTTTGATGTGTGTGTAATATCAAAACCAGATAAAAATTGTCCGATATTTTCCGCAAAATAATTTCCATCATTCACACGCGCTATCTTAGCATTCATATTACGACTTAAAGCCGTAACACCAGTCTGCGCAAACGTTAGAACCGAATTCGAATCTGGAAATACTTTTGTAAAAGCGCTCTCGACTAACGGTCTAATCTCTTCATCATACTTTTCAGATTCAAAACTAATCACCCGAAACTTCGCCCCAGAACTAAACGAATCTAAATAATACTTACCATCCCAAGAAAGCAGCTTCTTCTCAAAGCTTAATTTCTCGATCGGCAAATATTCAACTTCATCATCAATAAATTCATTTACGTCGTCTCTAGCGTCATAAAAATCAGTCACCGGAACAGAAACTTCGTACAAAAACTGATTATCGGTCAAAGTCGGTTTTTCGTATAATGTCGTAGCCTTAATCGTTACATCCTTATCTAGATCCACCTCATCATTAAATATACCCTTGAGAGTAGAAAGCTCGCCAGTATTTAGCGAATCATCATAATATACTACTCCGGGAATCCTAAAAACGCCTGTCTTAGTAAAAAATTGAAAACCGAAAAAAGCACCGACTGCGACAACAACAAAAACTACTAGACCAATTATTATTTTTCGTCCACTCTTTTTTCGTCCTGACATATATACTTATATTATATGATATAATTTAGGTATGTTCAAGTGGGCAAATCTTTTTTCACGAAAAGAATTCAAACAAGAAATTATTTCGCCAGATGGTAGAACGAAATATAATTTTTATCTTAATTCTGGCAAAATCTTTTATAATGTCGTTCGCGACAATAAGCCCGTGATTAATAAATCAACTCTCGGATTTACACTTTTCGGCGAAGAGCCCCTTGGCAACAACCTGAAATTAATTCGCGCACAACATAAAAAACATAGCGAGACAGTCGAAATGCAATGGGGCGAAGATCGATATATTGATAATACATATCATGAAACCGCCTTCTATCTTGCCGAAACGACTAATACTCAAAGAATTTTTACCGTTAGAGTCAGAGTATTTAACTACGGTATAGCCTTCCGCTACGAAATTCCGCCCCAACCGAAGTTCCAAAGAATTACCGTAAAAGATGAGTTGACTGAATTTAATTTAGATTTAAATACAATCGCTTGGTATATACCGGCCTATCAACCAGACCGCTACGAATATAACTACGAAAAAACAACGGTATATAGCCTGACAAACTCTGCTCATACTCCCCTTACCCTAAAAACACTGAACGGTTACTATCTTTCCATCCATGAAGCTGCGCTCTACGATTACGGTTCAATGACTTTGAAACTGAATCAAGCCCGAATTCTTCAATCAGACATCACACCACTTTCCGACGGCACGAGAGCGCATCTCAATCTACCTTTTCAGACGCCTTGGCGAGTTATCATGCTAGCCGACTCTGCTATTGAACTAACTACAAATCGCTTAATCTACGTTCTAAACGATGCTCCAAGTCAAGATTTCTCATTGGTAAAAACCCTGAAATTTATCGGCATATGGTGGGATATGTATGTTGGTGAATGGACTTGGGCCCCAGGCGAAAGACATG
>JAGCAL010000052.1 GCA_017652715.1 Candidatus Saccharimonadota bacterium
ACACCTCTATTTGTCCATCTAACTGGCGCTTACCTTCCAGTGGCACTACAACTAAAGAATACAGTATTCTTTCTCAACGCTATGGTGGTACAGGTAGTAATCAGAGCGGTACTGATACTGGCGACATTATGTGTAGTCGCTTTAGAAGATTCCCGAATAACTTCCTTTACTCCGGCTACTTCTTTGGCTCCTCCGCGTACAATCGTGGCTCATACGGCCTCTATTGGAGTAGGTCGGCGGGCAGCTACAGCAACTCTTACAGTCTGTACCTGAATTCTACGTTCTTGGGCCCGTCCTACTACGGCTATGGTAAGTTCTACGGATTTAGTGTCCGTTGCTTGATAGGTAGCTAGTTCATTTAGCGTTCTGCCTCCCCCGCAGAGGAATAGCCAGGGTAATTTTCGTTGCCTCCTCGCGGTCGACTCAGCGACTCGGGGAGAGTTACGTGATGGGGAGCCAGGTGATTTGGGGTGTGCTGGCGGAGTTATTTAGATCGCCGGAGACGGCGGCAGCGGCGAGGAGGGGTTGGAGGTTTTTTAACTTAGAATTATGATATTTGAGATAGCTTAAAGCGGCGAAGCGCATTTGATTTAGTTTGGTTTTGGTGATGACATCTAGGCCGCTACCATGGACGGCTGATTTGCGATATTTGACTTCGGTGAAGTAGATATGGTCGGCTTTAGTGCTGATGATGTCAATTTCGTAGAAATAGGTTTTGTGGTTGCGTTCGATGATGGTATGGCCGTGCTGCTCTAGGTAATTTGCAACGGCTTGTTCGGCTTGTTGGCCGATTGAAGTGGTGTTTTTGCGAAGTTTCTCGGTGGATGTAAAACCAGAAAGAGATTTGCATGGTTCGAACGACTTGCGGTGTTCTGGGGAGAGGCCGTATTTATAGATAGCTTCGACGTGAGCACGGGTGCCGTAGCCGACGTGTTTATCGAAACCGTAGTTGGGGTATTTGTCGGCAAGAGCTATCATATAGTGGTCGCGGGCGACTTTGGCGATGATGGAAGCGGCGGAGACGGCGCGAATTTTGCTGTCGGCTTTGATGAGAGTGGAGGTGTATGATTCTAGTGGGGTGTGGCTTAAGAAATTAACCGTACCGTCGATGATAATCTGAGAAAATGGCACGTGAAGTGATTGAACCGACTTCACGGCGCGATGGGTGGCGAGCTTAAGAGCTTCGGAAATGCCGAGTTCGTCAAGCTCAGCGGCTGGGACCCAGCCGAGGCCGGTGGCGGATTCGGCTAGGATGAGCTGATTTAAGGCTTCACGTTTCTTTGCGGTGAGCTTCTTGGAATCGTTTAGTTCGGCGAACCATTCGCGCTCGGTGTCGGGTAAAATGACCGCGCCAACAACAAGCGGCCCCGCTAAGGGGCCGCGGCCAACTTCGTCAATGCCGAGAACCGACATTTTTTAAGCTTCTTTTTCTTTAGTTTCTTCGGGTTTTTCGGCTGGAGCCTCTACAACTTCGACTTCTGGAGTCTCGGTAGAATCGGTCTTTGCTTCTTCGGTCTTTGCTTCTTCGGCTGGCTTTTCTTCTACAGAAGTGTCATTGACTGCATTGCGGTCGAAATCTTTGTTTGATAGACGAGCGGATTTGCCTGAACGATTGCGAAGATAGGTGAGATTATTGCGGCGGACCTTAGCGCGGCGGACAATCTCAATCTTCTCTACTAGTGGAGAGTGGATGAGATAGGATTTCTCAACACCGACACCAGAGGTAACCTTGCGAACTACGATGCGGGCAGTGTGAGACTCTTTGCGATCGATGCGAATCACGATGCCTTCGAAAGTCTGGGAGCGGAATTTGTTGCCTTCTTTGATTTTCTGGGTGACCTTAACAGTATCGCCGGAGCGGATATCGACTACGGACTTCTTCTTCTGTGCATCACCAATTTGCTTTAAAATTGAAAAACTCATATTAGTACCTTTATTATTAGACAATTATCTGTTATTTTACCACACTTTTGGTATAGTTGCAAGAGCTAGACATTGAATTTGAATTCGACGACATCGCCGTCTTGCATGACGTAGGTCTTGCCTTCGGTGCGGAGGAGGCCGGCTTCGCGGACGGCTTTCTCAGAACCAAGCCTCGCCAAGTCGTCGTATTTACAAACGTTGGCAGCAATAAAGCCACGCTGGAAATCAGTATGGATAGTACCGGCGGCTTCAGGAGCGGTGGAACCTTTTTTGATGGTCCAGGCGCGACATTCCTTTTTGCCGGCGGTAAGAAACGATTGCAGGCCAAGTGTATTATAGGCGGCTTTAATTAACTCGCCTAAGGCATCATCCTTGATGCCGTATGATTCAAGAAACTCTTTACGCTCCTCGCGGTTCATGCCAGACATCTCTTCTTCGAGCTTAGCGTTGACGAATATCGCCTCTGCTGGTTTCACAATTTTCCTCAATTCTCCTTGGAGTTTTGCATCGGTTAGACCCTGTTCGTCAACATTAAACATATAGATAACTGGCTTGTCGGTGAGGTAGGGAATGTTTTCGTCCTGGGGGTCCTTTTTGCGCTTAGATTCGACTTTTGCTTTGGTTTCTTCGTCGGCGAGCTGGAGTTCAAGGTTAATGATATCGATGTCGTCTTTGGCTTGGGTAATGATGTCATTTTCGGGTTTGTTGTCGGCTCTTACAATATCATCGTCCTTGAAAGCTCTTACCACGTGGCAGATGGCTTGACATTCACGGATGTGGGCGAGGAATTTGTTGCCAAGGCCCTCGCCTTTGCTTGCACCGGCGACGAGGCCGGCGATGTCTACAAATTCGACGGTGGCAGGGACGACTTTATTGGTGTCGTACATTTTGGCGAGGACGTCTAGTCGTTCGTCTGGAACGGGCACTATGCCGACATTTGGCTCGATGGTAGCAAAAGGATAGTTGGCGGCGAGAGCGCCAGCGTTTGTCAAGGCATTAAATAGTGTGGATTTGCCGACGTTGGGCAAACCGACGATTCCGATCTTTAGATTCAAAACCAACCTTTCTATCTGTTATTATGGGTATAATTATAACATATTTTATGGTATAATTTCAACATGATTCTGTTTTCAGATTTTGATAAAACGCTTTATTTTAGAGATAGCGATGAAAGGACTATGACTAATCTTGAGGCTATAGAAAAATGGCGAGAAGCTGGTAATCTTTTTTGTATTACAACTGGGCGAAGTTATAAATCCGTTACGGAGCAAATGCCTCAAATAAAAAACATTTGTGATTATTATATAGTGGATAGTGGGTCGATTGTTTTGTCTAGAGATGGTAAGTTGTTAAACGTGTTTTATTTTGAACCAAAAAAAATTTAAAGGATTTCAGAAATATCGAAAACTTTTTAGGAAATACCTATTTTAGTTTATTACACTCCGAATTCTGAGGGTTTAGAATACAAAGTTGACGGTATAACAAAACTTCGCCTTTGGTTTAAAGATGTATCATTCTTGCATAGTGTAAATGAGCAATTAATGAATACATTTCCAGTTTTTGCAGTATTTAATTCAAGTGTCAAGTCGAACATTGCCGGACTAGAAGATTATCATGGATTTATAGAAGTAGTTCCTATAGAATCTGGAAAGAGCAATGCGATAAAATTTTTAGCACAAAAGGAGAAAATATTACCCGAGAAGATTGTGACTATCGGTGATGGGCTTAATGATTTGGGCATGGTTAGGGATTTTGATGGATTTGCGATTGAAAAATCTGAATTATCTAATGCTGACATAAATTTGAAGGCTGCTTCATCTCTCGCAAAATTAGTCGAGAATATATTATAATTAAAAGGTTGGTTTAAAAATTCAAGATTCCGA
>JAGCAL010000002.1 GCA_017652715.1 Candidatus Saccharimonadota bacterium
ACAATCCCTACGACTAAAAATACGAATAATGTAACGCTTAAAATCGCTACAAGAATCCATTCTGCTGTGTTCATTTTTCCTCCTTTTATTTTATTATACCACAGAGCCTACGTACGTCGTCGGCGTAATCCGTCTCCGACAAAACATATTCAAGATGCGCCAAGAAATAGTTTTTCGGATCACCAGTTGTAATCCATTTTCCTCGACTTTTCGCTATAATCACATCGCCGTGCTCGGCCAATTTAGTAATTGCGTCAACAGTCCAAAGTTCACCATCTAGTCCAGTATTCGTAGGTATTAAATAATCGAAGACTTCTGGCGTTAGCAGATAACGACCATAGCTAGTCAAATTGCTTGGCGAAAGCTCTGGAGTCTTAGGTTTCTCGACGATATGACTCAGTGTACCGTTTTCTTTAAGCGCAATCATCCCGAATTTATTCCATACTTCCTCTGGCATTTCCTGAGCCGCAATTACAGCCTTCGCGCCCGGATTTTTTTCGTAAGTCTCGATCAAAACTTTTACGTCGCCTTCTCCAAGAATCAAATCATCACTATATAGGACTACGAAAGCTTCCTCATCTTTCACATATTCCTTAGCCGAAACAATCGGCGAACCGTTCCCGTACGGCAAGCTCGGGTCCTGTTCAATTACGGTAATCTTCGGAAACTCTAAAACCTTCTCTACTGGTTCAAAACGCTCCGACTTCCCCTGTTTATCGAGTAGAGCCTTAACATTTTCCGCCTTATTGTGAAAATAATCATCGTATATTTCTTTCGATTTAGTATTTGGCGTTGCAACGATGATGATTTCTTCAATCCCCGCCTCCGCGCACTCTTCTACGCAGAGCTGCATTACCGGCTTAGCGCCAATCGGAATCATCGCTTTCGGAATAGTTTTAGTAATTGGTAAATAACGGCTCGCAAATCCAGCGTCCGTAATGATTGCCTTTCTGATTTTTGCCATAAATAAGTTCTCCTTGAGACTTAATTATAGCATACAAACTCTACTCCAAGCAAAAAAATAGCCCCGCAGGGCTATTTCTTATTTTTTACGTTTTTTCGGAGTTTTAAGACGCGCTTCCTTGCGAGCTATCTTGTCTTCCACATTCTGAGAGCGGTTATGTACACCATAAATCATGCTAGTTATACCGACGATTAGAATATATGACCCAAAGAAGCGAACGAACGTCATAATTTCAAGCGCACCGGCGTTAAGCACGACAAGGCCAATTACGCAACCGCAGACCCCAGTCAAAATACGGATAAAGCGGTCAGTCGGATCGACGGTTGAGACAAAGCCATGGAATATATCAATAATCCCAGAAACAATCGTGTAAACCGAAATAATAATCACGCTCGAAATAATATTGTTGTTCGCGAAGAAAATCAGCGCGACGGCAGCAATTACATCAATCATCGAGTCGATCACCGAATTAATCCAACCACGCCTCTTTCGGGAACAATAAAGAGCATTTACTGCGTCAACGATCCCCATCGCTAGTAAGAATAGACTGATAATTGTGATTGCATTACTAACATCTACTATGCTTGTGAAGAGAGTTACGCACCCAAAAATCACCGCGATAATCCCGCGTATTATAAAAACTAGCCAGTATTTATCAATGTAACGCCTGTTTATATGTGCCATATTTTTCCTTATATTACTTATGCTTATAATATCACTCATTGACAAAAAATGCAAAACATGGTATAATAAAGATATGTATCGCCTTAAACGTGGCGAATTTTCTTTCTTACTGATTCAACTAGTTTAGTTTTTTGATAAATTAGAGGTTTCAAAATCAAATCATGAGCTGGAGTGTACCTAAGTTCTTCGCAACCGAATGAGCGTTTAAACTCGCTTACTCCGTAGAAACGGTGGGAGGTCTCATTCGGCTCAACAATCCCCCAAAGATTATAGCGAATGCAACCACGCTTTCTCGCTTCCGCCATAGCCTGCATATGTAAAAGCGGAGCAGCGGAATATTTAGTTCCAAGTTGTGACGAAACGCCATAATGGTAACTCGCTTCTGGCCCATAAAAAATCATAAAATTCTGCGCTAAAATCTCGCCATCGAGACTTGCAGTATAAATTAAAATCTCATTATTTTTCTTAAAAGCTTCGAATTGTTTTCTCAGGAAGCTCTCGGAAAAAGCGACATATTTTTGGCGCTCGGCATGGAGCTTTTCTAGCCTACAAAACTCGTCAATCGACTTATCGCTCGTATCTGCGGTTATCGTAAGGTTATATTTTTCCGCTTTTCTTAGTTTACGGCGAAAACCTTGCGAAGCCCCGGCAAGAATTTCCTCGTCGGTCTTTTTCAAATCTAAAATTCCAGCATACTCAACCGACAGATACATTGGGGCTTTTTTGAGTCCGAGCTCCTGCATTAGCTTTAGAGATTTATCGGATAATTCTAACTGCGGACGAACGCGTACAAAAGCACAACCGTGAGCCTTCCCTTCGGTTTTAATATCGTCAAAAACCGCCCGAACAATCTCTTTATCTTTCCAATCTAAGATTGGTCCTCCGGCAATAGCAAGATAAGTCCCGCGCTTTGCGGTCTCAACTACTCCAGCATACGCCCCGACAATTTTTCCATCCCGGAATACGCCTCGTCGCACGACTTTCTTACCCCGAGCAATATGAAATTCGTAAAAGTCCCAAGATTGCAAGAAATTCGCTTCAGGATGTGAAGTAATAAAGGTGTCCCAATCCTCGCGACTCGTAACCGTCTCAATATTCATAGATGCCTCCGCTTTTTTCGCATGGTCTCAACGGCCAAATTCTTCAAATATTTAACACGCGAAATAATTAAGTCATGGGCCGGCACGTATTCTACGATTTCTCCGCCAAACCCAGTTTTAAAAGTAGTGACGCCGGCATAGCGATGATTGGGCTGGCCGACCGGCGCAATCCCCCAGAGGTTAAATCTCTTAAAACCGGCCGCTTTCAAGTCTCTTATGGCTTGCCAGAGTAACGCATAAGCCCCCGGCAGCTTCCGATTTAGTTCGGTCGATGCCGCTTCATAATAATCGGCCTCATACCCATCTTTAATTATTAGCCCATAAGCCACGCTTTTACCCTCGGCGTTCTTTGCGACATAAATCTCGGAATCCAAAGCTTCCCTTTCGGCCAGTAAGGTCTTTAAATCCGGAGGCACAAAATTCTGACGACGAGCAGTCTCGGCCTGAATCTTATGAAACTCTTTAAATATCTCTTCACTATCCGACTTCTCAACCTTAATCCCTAACTTATCGGCCCGACGTACCTCATAACGCGTCTGTCGTCGCATGTCGGCGAGTAATTCTTCCTCGGATTTTGTTAAATCTAACATTACGGTATGTTCAGCGGCTAGATGCATCGGCGACTTTTTAAGCCCGAGGCTTTCTAATAGTTTTAAATTATCAGCCGTCGCGGCAAGCTGTGGTCGCATTCGTATGAACACACATTTTTCTTTTTCGGCAACCTTTCGAATTTTACCAAAAACATCCCGAACTAACCTCTTATCTTTCCAATCGATTAACGGCCCGCATGGAATTTCGAGATAACGGCCACGCTTAGCGTTTCGCACTATCATTAAAGCATGCCCTTCGCCCCCAAAATCATCGATAATAACCGTGCAGCCTAGTTTTTCGTTCATCTTTCCATAATTTGGAGACTGCAGATAATTTGCTTCCGGAAATTTTTCAACTACTTTCTCCCAACTCATTTTTTCTCCTCCAAATATTCGGCAATAATTTTACGCGCCGGCTCGAGCTCCTTTTTGCGATAATAAGTCGGCAGGTTAACGATATGCTTCGCGGCGTAAACTGCGTTCTTGCATTTTTCTTCCGGAAAATCAATTCTTCTATAATAGCGTTCTGGTGAAACCGGTTTCTCGTACCAAAAACCGTCAAAGTAGTATCCGGCGGCCTTAAGCTTACTTAAAACCTCCCGGCGATTCTTGACAAAACAAAACTCTCGTAAAGGTCTCTCCCCACCATAAGTTAGACTCTTAACCTGAAGTAACGCCCTCGCCGCCTCAAATCTACAAAGTCTACGCGTTAAATCTAGTCTATTATCAGCTGACTTTTCAACCCAATGGATTTTAACTAAAACGCGCATAAAAATTCCGCCAAGATGAACACGGGTCAAAACTCTAGCTATTACGCCAAAAGTTGGGTAAAGTCGAGACCGTAAATAATCCGATACTTTCGGAGCTTTTTTAGGCGCTCTAATCGGGTTGTCGTGTGGCGCGCGAAGAATAACCGCCCCGCCCGAAATAGTGTCGATCGCCTTATCTTTTCCGAACGACAAAACCGTCGCCACTCCGACCGTTCCTGTCTCTCGTCCGTCTGGATATTTAATACCGGCCGAGTGTGCAAGATCTTCAATAATCACTAAATTATTATCCTTTGCAAACTGCTCAATCGCTACGATATCCACGGGGTTTCCTAGAGTATTTTGAACAATAATACCCTTAGGATTCGCTGTTTTTACTTCCTCTAGCTCCTTAACCGAAAAATTTAAATCCCGAAGATCGATATCAGCAAAAATCGGCACAAGCCCAGCCTCTTTGATAGCTTCATATACCGCATAGCAGGTAAACCCATTCACGATAATTCCGTCGCCTTCGTTAAAGTTCGCTCGGAGCGCTAAAGTGAGCGCCGAACGTCCATTCTTTGTTAAAATCGTGCGTTTCCCGCCGTACTTTCGCGTCAAAAAGTTTTCCAAATCGCGCAAATCCTCTTTTCTTCCCCTAGTAAAAGTATGGGCGAGCCGTTCTTCGCGGGAGTAATTAGCTGCTAGTCCTAAGAAATAGTATTTCATTTTTTCATTTTCTCCACCAGGTTAATTAAAACTCGCGCTAGCTCGTCTGGACTCGAAATATACGGGGCGTGTGTCCAATTCGTATAAAATCTCAACTCGGCATTCGGTAGTTTCTCATAAAACGCGGTCGCTTGACGCGGCGGAGTCACCGTATCTTTCTTACCCCAAAGTATGAAAGTTTTAGTCTCGACTTTAGAAATGTCTAAATCTTTGTCCGACTCCAGCATATTCGTAAGGGTCTTCTTCATATTCTCCGGCGCCTTCGAATAATCGGTCGAACCAGTAATTCGATGGAAAACTTTGTCAACTATCTTAACCTTC
>JAGCAL010000053.1 GCA_017652715.1 Candidatus Saccharimonadota bacterium
GTCACGGGCAAATTCAGTGAGTTTAGTGCCATATCCTTTACCTTGGTATTCTGGCATCACATCTATTGCATCCAAGTAGAAAGCCTTTCTGCCATCTGGCTTCAAAAGCGTATAAGCCGTAGCGAACCCAACAATTCTATCGCCCTCCTTGGCAATAAAACCATAGCAATTATCCTCTCGGATAAATTTTCTCAAGTCTTCCAGATTATACTTTGTATCCTCATCGTCAACAAAATCTAACATCATCGCTAAATCTTGCTCTTCTAAAACCTTGTAATTCATTTCTGCTCCTCTATACTATTATATAACAATCTACACAATTATTGCTTTAATCAGGGTCATAGTGGGCGGCATGCTGTCGACGGGTCGCACGGAGACACTATCATCATATAGTTGGTAACATCAGAGGAAACTAACTAAACAAACCAAACCAACTAATGAAGCCTCCGACTAGTGGCGTTTAGCATCAAAAAAAATAAAAGAAACTATGCGTGCGGTAGGGTAAAAGAATATAAATCGCCGATACTGGTTTTTCACAGCATAGTTCACTTTTTAAGGGATACATACTTTGCTAGCATAGAAATGGGAACCATTTTACTTATAATGGGATTTCATATAAATCAACCTAAAAAACACCAAGATATTCCGCCCGATTTGTTACCTAAAAACAGCGTACAAAAAAAATACCCTGTAAGGCCTCTAGAAGCCTCTGTAAGCCCTTCTAGCAACAGAGATGATACAGATACCATCTTGAAAAAGCAATTTGCAGAGTTTATAGAGGTAGGGCTGGCATTTCGATGAAAGGTCTTCGACTTCTGTATACTGCCTACACATCAAAGTTGACAAGAGATATTCTTCACTTGTAAAATAAAGTTATACTTTAAGAAACATCAAGGGGGGAGTTCTTATGGGGAGATGAGAAAAAGGAGCAGAAGTACCTATACTACACTCGTAGAGGATGTATTTTGATATACAATAACAGGGATAAGCTTCTTGATGCGGTAGATATCAGATACGAGATCGTTCCACATCGATTCAGTAAGGGTCACCATTTTTTTTACTTGTTCCAGATTAACTCTGCGAGTTGGGAGTCGGACTTTCAGTGCGACTCGCACCCGGGTCACCATTTTTTGTGTTTGTTCCAGATTAACCTTGCGAGTTTGGAGTCGGACTTTCAGTGCGACTCGCACCCGGGTCATCATTTTTGACTTTTATAACATAGTATTGTATGATTAGAAAGTAGGCAAACTGCGTCACAACTTTGTTTGAGGAGGGATAAAGATGAAACTCAAGGTTGGCGAAAAGGTTTATTTGCAAATATACGAGATTCTCTATATTGCTGATGGATTAAATAGTGCGGTACCCTTACAGTATTTTTTTAGAGCAGGAGACTTTGTCCCGTATCTGCGCCTTCGAAACAATTTTGATTTCGTATGTCTATTTAAAAAACCGGAGAATGGCGAATGGATTATGAAACAGGATTGGCTCGTCGATTACGATGAATACGCTGAAAAACCGACCTATGAGATAAAGGCTATATGTAAATATTTGGAGTCGGAAATTACTCGTCGCCGTACTGAGCATAGGCTGTTAGGAGAAAGTGGTAAGGCAAACTATTCCAGAAAAGAGGTTGATGAGCTGATAAATCTTACTCATAAGGTTAATTCGCTAAAGCGGCTCATTAAATTTCGTCAGGGTAAGATTACATTCAACTTTCCGAGCGAATACCGCGGTAAAACTACTCCTGATGCAGTTAGCCCTTTTACGAAGAAGCTTTTTAGCTTTTTCAGGTGACCGTTTGGTCATAGCGCTCATTCGTGGGCGCTTTTTTCATGGGAATTTGTTTCTTTTTTGTTATATAATTAAATTATGCATAAGGTTAAACGAACGCTGTATTTAGTTTTATTTTTATTAGTGACGGCGGGCATGGGGATGAGCGTATGGTGGTCAATTAATGGCGAGAAGGGGGCCGATTATATAGTCGAGACGAATGTACCGTTTGCACCTTTTGAGTTTTATGAGAATCGAGAAATTGTTGGGGTTGATGTTGATATCGTGAGTCGAGTGGCCGAAAAAATGAATAAAACGATTCAAGTAAAGAATGTAGAATTTGATGTGATTATCGATAATGTTGAGGCTGGGCGGATTGCGGATGCGGGGGCGGCAGGACTCACGATTACGCCGGCGAGATCAGAAAGAGTAAATTTTACGATTCCCTATTATAATTCGGTGCAATATGTAATTTATAACCAAGAAATACCTCCGTCACTTCGCGACGATCATGTAGTATGGGAAGCGCTAGCTGGTTCGAAGCTTGGGTCGCAAATTGGAAGTACTGGGTATTTATTTATAGAAGACGAAATTGAAAATGGAGTGCTGGCCGGAACCGGGACCGTACTAAAAGGAATCGACTCACACCAACTCGCCGCAGACGCAATCCTCGCGCATATTATCGATTACGCCGTAGCGGACGAGCTTGCGGCAAAGTTTATTATAGATAAAAATCCAGGGCTCGAGGCGCTACCGCTATATTATTCTGGGGCGACAAGAGAAGAGGATTATCCGGTAGAAGAGTCGTATGCAATAGCAGTAAACCGAGACAGAACGGAATTACTCGAAGCGTTCAACGAAGTACTCTCTGAAATGTTAACTGAAAATGAAGAAGGCGTAACGGAAATTGATAGATTAGTATTAAAATATATGGGGCTGTCGGATGAATAATTTCTTTAATAAAATCGTTGAACTATTTAGTACACCGGAGTACATTGATTCTCTACTGCACGGGTTTTTGTTGACAATGCAGATAGCGTATTTTGCGCTCCTAATTGGGATATTCCTAGGGACGATTATTGCTTTGGTTGACGTGGCGAAGCCGTCGAAGTGGCTAGCGATACCGAAATTTATTTGCCGAATTTATACAACCGTAATTCGAGGAACGCCGATGGCTTTACAGCTATTTATTATGTTCTTCGTGATTTTTGCAATCAAAGGTTTCCCGAGTATTATTACGGCAATTATTGCTTTTGGGCTAAATTCGGCGGCCTATACAGCGGAAGTAATTCGGGGCGGAATACTTTCGGTAGACCCCGGACAAA
This sequence comes from Candidatus Saccharimonadota bacterium, assembly GCA_017652715.1. GTDB lineage: Bacteria > Patescibacteriota > Saccharimonadia > Saccharimonadales > Saccharimonadaceae > Nanosyncoccus. The sequence goes on from JAGCAL010000053.1 coordinate 3,096, forward strand.
CAGAGGCGGGACTAGCTTTAGGCTTAAGTCGCCTAACGATTTTCTTTAAGATTGTGGCTCCGCAGGCGATTAAAAATATTATTCCGGCGCTTGGTAATGAGATAATAACCGTAATTAAAGAGACGGCGATTGTTAGTATGGTCGGAATGTACGACCTTAATATGGCCGCGAAGGATATCGGGTCTGGGCAGAATATGGCAAGTTATATCGTGCCAATGTTTACGGCGGCGCTATTCTATCTTGCGACAATATATCTGATTACGTTTATCGTGAAGAAAATTGAAAAAAGCTTAAGAAAAAGTGATTTAAGGGCGGAAAATAAATGAACGGCGAGACAGAATTAATAATTAAGAACCTAAGGAAGACTTTTGGGAAAAATAAGGTAATTAACGGGATTGATTTTAAGCTTGAAGAGGGCGAGCGGGTTGTTATACTGGGTCCGTCGGGTTCTGGGAAATCTACATTCCTACGCTGTTTAAACTGGATGGAGGAGCCGACGAGTGGAGAAATTTTTTTCGACGGGCAGCTAGTGACCGGAAAAAATATCCGGAAAGTCCGCCAGAATATTGGGATGGTGTTTCAGCATTTTAACCTGATTAATAATCTGACCGTGATGGAAAATCTTGTTCTGGCGCCGATTAAGCTAAAAATGATGAAACGCGAAAGAGCGGAGAGGCGAACAAAAGAACTTCTTCGACATATCGGATTATCGAGCAAAGCGAACTCATATCCAGCTTCGCTCTCTGGCGGACAAAAGCAACGAATAGCAATTATCCGAGCGATGATGCTTTCGCCGGAGGTATTATTGTTCGATGAGCCGACTTCGGCGCTCGATCCGGAGTCGATTGGCGACGTATTGTCGATCATACGAGAGTTGGCGGATAATGGCATGACGATTATGATTGTTACGCACGAAATTAGCTTTGCTAAGGAAATTGCTTCGAGAATAGTTTTTATTGATAAGGGAAAGATAATCGAGGAGGGTTCTCCGGAACAGTTCTTCTCTAGTCCAAAGACCCCAAGAGTGAAGGAATTTTTAGACAAGGTTCTGTAGAAAATAGAAAGCCCCTTTCGGGGCGTTTCTATTATGTGAGGTACCAGGAAAGGCTGCGTGAGTCGAACTCAAGTCGCCTAGTTTCCCGGCCAACTAATACGTCGAAGATATGTAACGCGACTCCTCCCACGAACCGAATCTGGGTTCTGAGAAGTTCCGTTACCTCGGTTTCGCTTTCTCCTCGCCGCCTAAAAGAAAGTGGCTGGCAAGGCGTCATTTCGTAACCGAAAAGAGCCATTACTTCGACTTGCTCTTTGTTGTTTTTGTTAATATTTTTCATAAAGACTCCTTTAAAAATTAATTTATTAGAGTCATTTATGTGAGCCTATAATTCGGCTCATAGCAGAGGGCATAAATGACAATACCCAGAGCCTTAAACTTTTCTCATTGCCAGTGACCGAAGTGTAGCATGAGTAATTTTATTATAGCACGAAAAAAGTGGCTTTTTCGTAGTGCTATTAGCTCTAGGACACCGTTTAATGAAGGGATTTTAGGGGGGTTTATAGGGGGTAGTTAAAAAAATAAGGATAAGTATTGACAAAAATGTTATAGTATGCTATAATGAGGGTAGGTACTAGAAAACTTTGTTTTTAGTTTGTTCTTTTCACCACATAAGGAGGGGTAAAAATGAAGAAGATGCTTGTCACTTTCGTTATGGTTCTTTCCGTGCTTTTTTCCGTTACTACACCTGCGTTCGCGGGTAGCGGTTACACCGACGTAACAAAAGCAAAAGTAGGCGAGTCCGCCTACAAGGCCATCACGTACATAAAAAAGTACGGCGGCTGGAAGGACGTCGCAAATGGGAAGAAATTTTATCCCAATAGAAAGATAACGAGAAGGGAGTTTTTAACCGTTCTCGGAAATCTGTATGGCGATCAGCGTGTCCCTGCAAATTTCCAAGACGTCCGCTACGCGAACAAGACTATTACGGCCGAATGGGCCTGTAAAAGGATGGTCGCGCAGGCGAAAGTGTTGGGTCTCACAATTACCTGGAAAGGAGGCAATACCGTACTAACACGGAAAAGTGCAGCCCAATACATGACGGTCTTTTGTAAGTTTGACCCAGCGCTCAAACCACAACCACGAAAGTAGCTGAAATTGGTAACCCGTTGTCTTGCTGTAGCAAGCTGACGCCACCCTGGGGATCCAGGCGATCGTCATCGTGGTGCCCACGTTGCAGTAGTCACTTACACTTTTTTCCTCCCCCTGGGGGTCGGCTAAAAGCCGGCCCCTTTTTCATGCCTTAGCGAGTGTATTTTTCGTTAAGATCGGAATAATCGTAAAGCTCGTTGCCGTTAAACCAGAGGTCGATTTCCTTCTTTGCTTCCTCGAGGCTACCGGAGGCATGAACAAGATTCGGCACTCCGGTTCCCTTTGCATCGGAATAGCCAAAGCTCATATGCGAGAAATCGCCGCGGATAGTTCCCATCTCAGCAGATTTCGGTTCGGTCGGGCCAACAATTTTACGAACTAAAGGTTGCGCCTCAACACCTTCTAGAACCATCGCGATAACCGGGCCGGTCATCATATATTCGACATTGTAACGGAAGACTTGCTCGCCGCGACGGGTAATCATTTGACCGATATCTTCGTAGTGCTGACGATAGAGATGTTCGTCCGGCATAACCATCTTCATACCAACGATTTTAAGACCAACGCGTTCAAAACGTTGGATAATCTCGCCGATAATTCCCCGCTGGACAGTATCGGGTTTCAAGACGACCAAGGTCCTTTGAATAAAATCTTGAGAATTTGCTTTTTCTGCTTTTGCCATAAAAACTCCTTTTTGGTATTATAACACAGGCAGGAGTGGTTGGTAAGGGGTTTAGGAGCCCGAGATACAACGAACCGTGTGACCATTTTCTCTATTGTAAGTCAAATTGTTACCCGAATTAATAGAGGCTTCTCTTAGAGATAATCTATAAGTTTGATATGAGCCATACTCGCTGTTGTTTGCTGTGGCCGTCCAGTATAACCCGCCAGTGTTTCGATATTGCGTTGAGTTCATAAGTTGATATCCTGATAATACAAAGTTATCTGGGAAGGAACGGAGCTTATTAGAGTTCTCCTCATTACTACTGGTAGCCCCCATCTGGCTAGCTAGGTAATAGAAGCCCCCACTATTGTTGCCGCCACCAACTCCGGTATCTGTGCCTCCGTAAGGAAGGTGCCAGCCCGCCGGACAAATGTCGCCACTCGTATTATAAATACCCGTTGGTCCTTGATAAGCACCGTAGCCGGCCGTAGCAGAGTACCAATTATAATAGTTACCGTACTAATAAATTTGACCATCGAACACATAAGACATACCATTGTTA
>JAGCAL010000054.1 GCA_017652715.1 Candidatus Saccharimonadota bacterium
GAAGAGGCAAATGACGATATACTTCTCGATGAAGAAAAACGTCTTGTAGCTATGAACCTTACCTGCATTAATGATTCGGGCGATTATTTTACATTTTCTACCGACAGCACATTCGAAGAATATGACTCAACCTCTAATTTACTCGGCTCTGGCACATATTCCGTCTTTAATGATAGTATAATTATCCTCAACAACCCAGATGGCGTTCAAGAACGCACCCTTTACTATAACTGGCTAAACCTCGCCAATGGCACTACGCTTTATGATTGCCGAACGGATAGCGATGAAAATAATGCGTAAGAATATCCATAAAGCTACTATTCTTGCTGTAGAATTGCTGGTCACCCTTGTCTTATCTTGTTTTTGCGCTCAACCAAGCTCTGCGAGCAACGTAAAAACCGGCCTAAACTGTCGTAGCCAGGGGGCTACAATTACCGAAGACTACTTTATCTTTACAGATTATTGTGGCAATGGTTCAGACAAGGACGAAGATAATGATAGTAGGACTTCCATTTATAGGTGCGATCGCTCCGACTCAAATATTTCAAACTGCGAGAGGATTGTTTATAGAGCATATTTAAATCATGCCAACTCCTTAAGCTATGAATGGGGTTCCAACCATTTTTGGGTTTTTGATGGATGGTGCAATCCAGCTTCTAATGACTGTAAAAGAGAGCAACGAGAATGGTGTTTTGATTTCAATGGAAAAACGGCGGATACATCACTATGTGGAGTAAAGCCGAAAAACTTTTCTTGTGAAAAATATGGCATCGCCCAAGGCTATGCACAACACGGAAAATACTCGCTTAAGGGCTATTACGAGCCAAACCGAATTGTAATTTATGAAAATGAACCAGTAGACAGTGATGACTGCAAAATAAACCCAGTTAAAACTATATACATAGGCTATGGGGGCGACGAACTAGAAGACGTCATGGTCGATGGTTCAACTGGGAAGGTTTATTATACCACGAGTGACAACGGCAGGATAACCCTAGAGTCTACTAGCTTTAAGCTCCCACCAGTAGCTAGCACTAACACAAATAAAACTAACGAAAAAAACGATAACAACTCCACTAAAAAGGCCCAAGAAAACAAAAATTCCGGTAAAACTACCAATAACGATACGAAAGAAGAGGATACCAAACAGACGGGAAAAACTTCTTCTAAAGATGCTAAAAAAGAGAAAAGCGCTACTGATAAAACTGCATCTAACGAAATTACGTCAAACGACTCCTCTACTAAAGCTACCGAAACCACAGAGACTACTGAAACTGCTAAAACGAGCTCCGACAATAAAACTATTAAAACCACCTTCTTTGGTGAAGTCGAAGACGATGGCGAGGGCAGCAGCATCTTTAGAATCCTAAAACTCGTTGTTGAAATAATGACTATCGGCGTCGGTATTCTTGGTGTAGTCGGCATCTCTATCGTTGGGGTACAATACCTGACTGCGGGCGGTGACGAACAGCGTACTACTAAGGCTAAGAGAAGAATGTTCGAAATCGTCATCGGTCTAGCCATATACGCTGTATTCTGGGCACTAGTTAACTGGTTACTCCCCGGCGGAATATGGTCCTCTTAAAACGCTAGGAACTAAAAAAGCCCCCCGGAAATCGGGCGGCTTTTTTGACGAGTTACACTTCCAGAAGGCTTAGGAGTTTTTAGTAGAATGCGTCAAACGCTTTCTTTAACCCCTCGCTATCGCAGAGCACTTCGACTTCCGCGGTTTGCGAGCTTGCAAATATCAGAAGCTTTGTCAATAATTTAGCTTCTGTTATCCTGAGGTTCTCATACTCTTCTTTATTACTTGACTCCAACTTTTCGCGCATCGCCTTTATAGCGACTTCTCCTGGTTCCGGAATAGGCGTTCCGTCATCTAGGACGATTTCGCCGGAGTCGTATACATAAAGAGTAATCTTGGCTAATTCTTGGATCTTCTCACTGATCTCTTCAAGAACAGCCTCCTCTTTTCTACGCTTGGCGACATTTTGCTCTATTCTGCTCGCTATTTCTGTAATATGGACAATCAGGTCCATAGCTTCGGCGTTCATTACTCTGAACTTTCCCAGAAGCTTTTCTATATCGCGTTTTAATTTGCGAAGTGCCTTAATATTGCCGAGTTGCTCAGATAATAGTTCAGAGTATTCTGTATTAATCTGAGCTATTTTCCTCTGTTGTGTTTCCTTAGCGTTTTTAAGACTCTCGAGCCTTTTGGCGCATGTCTCCTTTACGGAGGCTCCATTCGTGCTTTCCGATTTCGGCACCTCATCTTTCTTCTTCTTTCGCTTTTTTTCATTAGAGCGAAGCTCCCAAAAGATGGCTTGTATGCCGCCACCGTTATATCGATAAAGCTGTCTTAATCGTTCCTCGAACTCTTGCTCGTTGCATTGGTATTTTTTGCAAAAGTCTGCAATTGTCATACCAGCTTTTAAGCCCTCTCTTATATTTTTAGGCTTTAAGCAGGATACATCTAACATTTTTCTCCCCCTATAATACTACCTTCTACTGCATCAGCAAACTCATCGATAAACCTGACTAGATCGCTCATACTTTCTAACGCGGCCTGAGATTTCTCTTCGAAAATGCCTATGCCGACATCTGTTGGCTCTACTGGTTTATAGTGTATCTCTATCTGTAAAGTTCTTTCGTTTTCCACATTCCTCACCCCCTTTCTACATAGCGAAAACGACAATCTTTTAATTATAGCACACTTTTACAAAAATGTCAATAATTTCACCTTATTCCGCACCCAAATAGAAAATGGGATGGCAGGACTCGTGCTTTCGCTCCGCGAAAGCACTACGCCGGGCGTCGTCTCGGAAAATCTAAAATAAATTTTAGATTTTCGCTCGTCTCCTACGGCGTCCGAACCTACGGTTCTCGTCCTACCACCTCTAACAATAAGAAATATCCGAGCAAAAGCTCGGACATTTCTTATGGCTGGGATGGCAGGACTCGCACCGAGCGTTAGCGAGGTCCGAGTCTGCTCCTTAAAGTTTTTGTGCAACAAAAATGGCTGGGATGGCAGGACTCGAACCTGCGAATGACGGGACCAAAACCCGTTGCC
>JAGCAL010000055.1 GCA_017652715.1 Candidatus Saccharimonadota bacterium
CACTAAAGTCAGTGGAACCCCTGTGAAGCGTACCAGCTTGTACTAATAATAAAGCATAAACTTTCATTTGTCAATTATTTTTTTATTGCAAAAATATGTTATAATATTGTTATGTTTGTAGATACAGCCAAAGTGAGTTTAAAAGCGGGTAAAGGCGGAGACGGTGCCGTCTCTTTTCGTCATGAAATCTATATTCCGAAGGGTGGTCCTGACGGTGGCGATGGTGGCAAAGGCGGCGACATTATTTTCCGAGCCGACCGCAACACTAATACATTGGTCGACTTTCGCTTCACGCCAATACTGACCGCAGAGGATGGTAAGAACGGCTCCGGCCAGCGTTCCGCCGGCCGCTCCGGCAAAGACCTCGTCGTCGACGTCCCTATTGGCACTGTCGTGTATAAAGTCAGCGAATTAGGTCCTTTTGAGACCATTCGCGACAACGGGAGCGAACTAGCGAGCGAGCCCCGTAACGACGGGCGCGAGCGAAGCGGGTCGAGAAAGGACCTAATCGCTGACTTAACGCATGATGGTGACGAGATTGTCGTCGCTCACGGTGGCTCTGGCGGCTTCGGCAACGCCCATTTTAAATCCCGCACCCGCCAGGCCCCTATTATCGCCGAAGTCGGTGAACCCGGCGAAGAATTCGAGGCCGAACTCGAACTTAAATCCATGGCCGATGTGGGCCTGGTCGGCTTGCCAAATGCCGGTAAATCTACTTTTCTTTCCGTGGTGTCGAATGCTAAACCCGAAATCGCCGACTATCCCTTCACTACTATTACCCCGAACCTAGGTGTTGCGACTGTTGATGACCATGATCTATTAATTGCCGATATCCCGGGTCTGATCGAAGGCGCTTCTGATGGTAAAGGCCTCGGCCATGATTTTCTCCGCCATGTCGACCGCACGACGGTACTACTTCACCTAATCGATGTCTATAATGACGATGCCGGCGAAGCCTATCAAACCATCCGCAATGAACTCGAAAAATATTCAGATCTCGCCGCCCGCCCCGAGGTTGTAGCACTGACTAAGTGCGAGGGTGTGGACGAGGATATTATTAAAATGCAAATGTCCTCAATTCTCGCCAAGAACCCAGCCGCCAAAATTTTCGCCATCTCGTCCAGCGCCCATCAGGGCTTAACGGAATTATTGAGGGAGCTGAAGCGGGTTTATTCTGAGGGTGAAAGGCAAGTTCGAGAAACAGCTCATAAGGCATCAGCGACATCTTCTTCTGAGACCCTTTCGCGACAACGGGAGCGAACGGAGCGACTGAGCCCCGTAACGACGGGCGCGAAGGAGCGCGTCGAAGAAGAACGATGGCGTGATGCCGATTTACCTGTTATTTCGCTTGCCTCAGATGCTCTGAAGGACACCTGGCGAGTCGAAAAACTAGATGACGACCATTTCAAGGTCACCGGCGAGAAAATCGAAAAATTCGCCCGCAAAACTGACTTAGGTAACTATGCCAGCCTTAACCGCCTCCGCGACATCATGAAAAAAATGGGCATTCGCGCCGAACTCACCACCCAAGGCGCCAAACCAGACTCAATTATCGAGATTGCCGGCAAAGAATTCACTCTGGTCGAAGATTGGTAGATTAGTGTATATAGTTTAAGTAAGCTGCCGAGCTGGCCGGAATGGTTGAGCGAATCACGCGGTAAGGAATGCCGTAGTTCATCTCTGTCGCCACGATAGATCCGTCCGGATTCACTGACTCCACATAGCCCACGTGACCATACCAACCACCATTGCTCTGGAACACTGCACCAGGTGCAGGATTATGATCCACCAGATAGCCAATTGCTGCCGCACGGACACCCCAGGTATTCGCATTACCAAGCGAAGCCGGCAAATCTTGGCGCATATACCAAGCCCACTGGGTACACTGCCCGCGCCCATACGGGCCACCTAAATCGTAGAAATAGCCCACGACCTCGATATTTTGTCGCTCCGAGGTGCTACCGAGATAGGAATAAGTATAAACTGGCCTTACGATAACTGGCGGCACATATTCAGGGCGCTCAGTTTCCGGTAGAGACCCATCTTTAATTAGAATCCGATTCCCTTCGGCGATACCAGAAAGCTCCAAATCATTTAGAGCAATAATCTCTTCAGAGGTAGAACCGTATTTCTCGACAATCGACTCAATTGTATCATCAGATTTTACCGTATACACAATACCAGGCTTACTCGGGATATAGAGTACATCGCCAGCTGAGACATCAGTATTCTTGCGGTTATTTGACCAGCGAATCTGATCGGTCGTCACGCCGTATTTAGAAGCGATTTGCTCCATCGATTCGCCCTCGGCGACAGTATACTCAATTACGCCCCTCGAACCGGTAACAGTGGTAATGCTAGGCTTCTCTGGCTTCCCGGCTAGAGTAATACCGGCATTATACATAGTGTTGGTTATCACGTAGTTCGATGCCACATCCTGCGCACTCGCGAGGCTCAGAGCATCGGATAGGTCAGCCACCACATAAAGCTCAGATAACTGGTCGACCGAAACTTTATAATCATTGGCCGCAAACGAATCCAGACTCAGATTAATATCGCGATTTTGCTTATCAATCGACCCGATTAAGACTAAAACCAGCGTTACGAAGCCAACCAAAAAATACGGCAATATATTGCTTAAATCTTTTAAATGAATTCTATTCTTTTTTCTTGTCATAGTGCTGCATTACAGAGTTCTTGGCAATGACTGTAAATGTTCTGGATATGCTCAGACTCTGTATAACTATAATACATCAGACCATCGTCTCCTGTCAAGAAATAAAGATAAGAACTATCTGAAGGATTAGCCACGGCAAGGAGTGCCGAAAGCCCCGGATTTGAAATTGGCCCACAAGGTAAACCACCGTACAGTCTCGTGTTGTAGCAAGAATCAACCAAAAGCGCTGCAGAATTATCCTGATAAACTTGGCGCTCCGGGTCAACCGTGTCTAGTGCATAGGAGACGGTCACATCGCTCCCCAGAGCCATCCCATACCGAAGCCGAGTCAAAAACACCTGGGCGACGGTTGGCTGTTCGGGTGAGGGAGCTTCTTTCTGGACAATGGAAGCGACGGTGATACCTTCAAATAGACTTAAACCCTGGTTCTGATACAACTGTTCTAAATTATTCTCAACAATCGCCTTCTCCATCTCTGACAAGAAAGCCTTTAAAATATCATAAACACCACTATCTCCATAGAAATTCAAGGTCTCAGGATAAAGATACCCCTCAAGAGTCGCCCCTTCAGGCCTCCCCTCTAAAAACGCAAAATCATATTGAGCATTGAAAGCTTCGTCTATCTCCTCTTGGGTATAGTTCGGTATTCTCTCTTCTGAACTACTTTCGCCGTTACGGTCAACCACTAATAAATTTTGCTTTATTTTATAGATGGTCTCTCCAGGCCTAATCGTAAAATTAAAAGTCGCCGCCTTCATCTCGGCTTCTTGCCTAGCGTATTCTTCGGCTCTTTTCTTGGCATTCTCTTCCCTGATATGGTTAATTAAAAGAATACTAGAAATCACCCCACCGATAATAATTAGTAGTGTCGAAATGCTAATAATAGCTTTGGTCGAAGCTTTCATTTTATGCTTAACAATTTTAGTATTAAGCTTGACCTTCTTTGCTTCCTTCTTAGTGATACCGGTAACGGTCTCGCTAACTTCTTTCGCAGTCTTCTTAACTAAATGTACAGGGCTTTTATCTTTGTTGCTGGCCGCTGGAGAGGTACTCTTTTTTTGTACTTTATCACTATCTCCAGAAAGCTCCGAAATATTCTTCAGATTCTCCAAGAAATCCTGCAAAATTATCGCTGCGGCTTCCG
>JAGCAL010000056.1 GCA_017652715.1 Candidatus Saccharimonadota bacterium
AAGTTTCGGATACTTTAGCTTTGATAGAATACTATAATTTCGTTGCGAATTATGATGCGTCAGAGAGGTATGCGTTTGGGGCTCCGCGGGTTGAAGAAGGACAAGAAGTGAAATTTGATAATGAATATGAGCTTTCTAGCGTGCCGGTTCTACTTGGTCAGATTGAATATGCCGATGTAAGAAATCGGAATTATGTAGTATAATAAATATATGCAAGAAATTGAGAGACTAAAGACTGAGCTTAAAGCTGTTAATGCTGAGGCTGGAAAAATTCGTGAGGTACCAGTTGAGAAGCGAGCAGAGTTTGGGCGAAAGATAAATGAAAAGAAGCAAGCGATTTTGTCGAAAATCGCTGAACTCGATGCGGAGGCACTCGACGCGGAAGTTGAACCGCTTGACGTAACGGCGTGGTCTGGCGTAAATGAACCAATGCCGGAGCTATATCCGACTTTGCAAGGTTCGAAGCATCCTTTGATGACAGAGCTAGATAGGGTAATTGAGATTTACCAGATGATGGGTTTTGATGTAGTTGAATCGCGCCAGCTTGATGACGAATATCATATGTTTGATTCTCTGAATTTCCCGAAAGACCATCCAGCTAGGGACGGTTATGATACTTTCCGAACCGAAGAAAATTTGATTCCACCGGCACATACTTCTACAATGCAGAATAGGGTATTAAAGAAATATAAAAAGAATCTCGACGAGGGGAAAGCGATTGCTGTCGTAGTGCCTGGTCGGGTGTACCGAAATGAAGATGTTGATGCGACACACGAGCATACTTTTTATCAATGCGAGGGGGTTTATGTTTCGAAAGATTGTACGATGGGGGATATGCTAGGGATTCTGCGGGAGTTTTTCGAAAAGTATTATGAACAGAAATTAAATATACGAACCCAGCCGGGTTATTTCCCGTTCACTGAGCCGTCGCTTGAATTTATGATTGAAAAACCAAAGAGTCTTGGCGGAAAGAAAGGAGACTTTTTGGAAATGTTAGGATGTGGAATGATTCATCCGAATGTACTAAAAATGGCCGGAATCAATCCGGAAGAATATCACGGGTTTGCATGGGGAGGCGGAATTGACCGCTTAGTGATGTTAAGATATGGTCTTAATGATGTAAGAATGTTTGAGAGCGGAAATCTAAATTTCTTGAGGGAGTTTAATGTATGAAAATTTCACTAAATTGGCTTAAAAAATATGTAGACATTCCGATTTCGGACGATGAGCTGATTAAGTTGATTGGCGCGAGATTGGTTGAGGTCGAAGGAGTAATAGACGAGACGCATAAATATGACAATATCTATGTAGTGCGAGTAGAAACCGTCGAGAAGATTCCGGAGACACATCTTACGTGTTGTCAGATTAATGTAGGAATGGCTCCATTTCGAGGGCTTTCGGAGGTTACGACCGAGAATGAGGGCGCGAGTGACCCGTCCCGAGAAAGGAGCCATCCTACATTAGTGCAGGTAGTTTGTGGGGCGCCAAATGTACGCGAGGGGATGCTTGCGGTATGGATTGCGCCTGGGGCGATAGTGCCAGCTTCGGTACACGAGGATGCGCCGTTTGTGATTGGCAAACGTAAGATGCAGGGTTATGAGTCAAATGGGATGTTGGCAGGGGCGGATGAACTCGATTTTGGAGATGATCATAGTGGAATTGTAGAGATTGATCCGGCATTGGCTAAGCCCGGGGACTTACTTGCAGATGTATTTGAACTCAAAGATTTGATACTTGACATTGAAAACAAATCTTTGACCCATCGACCGGACTGTTTTGGAATTATAGGTTTTGCGAGAGAGGTTGCTGGGATTTTAGGACAGAAATTTGAGGAGCCGGAATTTTTGACGCATGAAGAAGTTTTTCCGGAAGGCTTTTTGAAACGAAAAGGAAATGGGTTAATTAGTAAGGATTGTAATATTGAAGTCGAGATTACTGATGCGAAGATTTGTCCGCGTTATACTGCCGCTACTATAAACGTTAATGAGGGGGCTTTAAGAAACGATAAATATTTAACACTTGAGAAGATTTTGTTGGCAAAATCTGGCATGTTTAGTCGTTCTAAGATTGTTGACGTAACAAATTATTTGATGTTACTAACTGGTCAGCCGCTTCACGCGTTTGATCTAGATAAGTTCATAGCGGTTGGAAAAACTGAGGATTCGAAAGTAGTTGTTAGATTAGCTAAGAATGATGAAAAATTGGTTTTACTTGACGATACAGAAGTTGGGATGAATGAGAACGATATTGTGATTACGAGTAATGATGTTCCGGTAGCACTTGCTGGAGCGATGGGTGGAAAAAGCACAGAAATTGACGAGAATACAAAAAGAGTGTTACTTGAGTCTGCAACGTTTAGTTTATATAACTTACGTAAAACTCAAATGAGTCATGGGATTTTTAGTGAAGCGATTACGCGGTTTACAAAAGGTGTACCAGCAACAGGGACTTTTAACGTGTTGGCTGAAGCGGTAAAGGAAATTGGCGGGAAACCATTAGACTTGAATGATAATTGGCCGAGCTATCACTCGCCGATTGTAGTAAAAGTTTCAGCTAGTGAAATAAATAGTCTGCTTGGTACGGATTATACGTATAAGAAAATTGAAGAGACTTTAAAAAATGTAGGTTTTACGATTTCGTGTGATTGCGGTAAAAAGGATGCTTGCGAGTGTGAATATATTAATGTGGCTGTTCCGACTTGGCGAACTGATATTCATATTAAAGAAGATGTGATCGAAGAAATTGGGCGGTTACTTGGATATGATAATATCCAGCCGGCTTTGCCGCTTCATGGTACTGCGAATAAAGACCCGATGCTTGAATTCAAGCGAGAGATACGCGGACTCATGTCTCGATTCGGCGCAAATGAGCTTTTAACTTATAGTTTCGTGAGCGAGAGATTACTGGAAAAGGTTGGGCAAGATCTTAGTAATTCTTATAAAATTATCAATTCAATTAGCCCGGAGTTGCAATATATTAGACAGTCGATTGTTCCTAGCTTGCTTGAAAAAGCATATATGAACGAGAAGATGCCGGTTGAGAAATTTGCTATTTATGAAATGAATAAAGTTTATCAAAAAGAGTGGGGGATGAACGAGGAGGGGGTGCCGAATGAGAAGATGCAGCTTGGGTTTGTTGTAGCGGAGCGCAAGAATAATGAAACGGCGTTTTATAAGGCAAAATATTACGCGGCGAAATTATTGTCAAGTTTGCAAATCTCGGCGGAATTCGTACCGTTTATGGGAGACAAGAAGTCATCTAAGTTGTTTGAACCAAAACGAACAGCAGAGATTTTGGTGGACGGAGTTCGAGTTGGATTAGTTGGTGAATTCAAGAAATCTGTTAAGCATAATTTTAAGTTGGCGGATTATTTGGCTGGGTTCGAACTAGATTTAGACTTATTATTAGAGCATCGAAGTAAAAAGCAGATTAGAATGGCTAAGCTAGTTGATAAGCGTGACGTTACTATTACGTCGGATAGAAGCTATGCGGAAGTTTTGAAAGAGTTCCAGGGAAAATATCCGGAGGCCGAGATTATCCCTGGGGTGGTTTATCAGCCGGAAGGGCAGAAAGAAAAGAATTTAACTTTCCATTTGAATTTTTACGAGTCTTAGGGTTGTATCGGGACGTAGTGCGCTTTAACTTGTACTTTGTTTTTGCTTATGTTATTATAGTGGCATGATATTATTAGATTCGGTTACAAAAAAATATCCGGGTGATGCTGAGCCGGCTATTGATAATGTTTCTTTACATATTGAGCCGAATGAGGTTGTGTTTTTAGTCGGAACGTCCGGGGCTGGTAAGTCGACCTTGATGAAGATGATAACG
>JAGCAL010000057.1 GCA_017652715.1 Candidatus Saccharimonadota bacterium
CAATTACTCGGAAGAAGGTAGTTGTAAAAGATAAAAAGGCTGCTAAGGCTGCCCGAAAGGCTGCGAAGAAGGCCGAAAAAGAATTAGCGGAGGACAAACCTTTAAAAAAGACATTCATTTTATTCCGCCCATTTGTGGCGCTTTGGCGTTATTTGCGTGATTCGTGGCGGGAGCTTCGGCAAGTGCGCTGGCCGAATCGCAAAGCGACCTGGAAAATGGTATTTGCAGTCTTGGTTTATACCGCGCTTTTTATGCTAATAATTTCGCTTCTCGATTTATTCTTTAGCTGGCTATTTAATATAATTTTAGGAAAGGGTTAATATGGCAGTAAATAGATATGATGATACTAGGGCATGGTATGCGATTTCGACCTACTCTGGTTATGAAGACAAGGTAGCTGATTCGATCAACCAAAGGGTTGATACTGTCGAAATGGCTGATAAGATTTTCGAGGCGATTGTCCCGAAAGAAAAACAAATCGAGATTAAGAATGGTAAGCGGAAGATTGTTGATCGGAAGATTTTGCAGGGATATGTTTTAGTCGATATGAAGTTATCCGATGAGACATGGTATATTATTCGTAATACACCGGGCGTGACTGGATTTATTGGGACTGGAACTCAGCCGACTCCTGTTTCCGAAAAGGAGATTGCAAAGATTAAGAAACGAATGGGTGTTGAAGATCCGAAGTTTTCGGTTAAATATGAAGTTGGCGAGGTTGTTTCGATTACCGATGGTCCATTTAAGGGATTTGATGGTTCAATTTCCGAGATTGACGCTGCTAAGGGTAAGCTCAAGGTAATGGTTTCAATGTTTGGGCGCGAAACGCCGGTCGAGCTTGACGCTCTTCAGGTAAAGCAGCTAAACTAGTTTGCATTTTAGATAATAAACTGATATAATATAAGAGTTACGCACTAGAAAGAGAAAATATTATGGCAGAAAAGAAAGTAATTGGTAATCTAAAGTTACGTATTCCGGCCGGACGAGCGACTGCTGGTCCTCCAGTTGGTTCGACGCTTGGTCAATGGGGTCTTAATATGATGGACTTTATTAATCCATTCAATGAGGCTACGAAAGATTTGATGGGTAAGGAAGTAATCGTGCATATCCGAGTTTTCGAAGATAGAACTTTTGATTGGAAATCATTAGGACAGCCCGTAGACGATATGATTCGTGAAGCGATTAAGATTCAGAAGGGTTCGGGAAAGCCGAACGTCGATAAGGTTGGCAAGATTACCAAGGCACAACTTAAGGAAATTGCCGAGAAGAAGATGGAACAGTTGAACGCAGTTGATATTGAGGGGGCTATTAAGATAGTCGCTGGAACTGCTCGTTCGATGGGTGTTGAAGTTATTGACTAATTTAGGGTTAAGAAACCGCCTCTTTATGGGGCGGTTTTTTGTGGTGTATTATTAATGGCTTAGGGGTGCCGATTGATTTTTTAGAGAAATCGTGGTATAATTAAAGGAGTTGCCATAGACTGCACATTTACATGAAGGAGGGAAAAAGTGGAATGGTAACAAAGGCAACTAGAAAACGGATGGCGCTATTAAGAAAGCGCGCCATGGATATCTGGCGCTCCTATGGTGAGAGGTATCGCAACCTAATCCCTGATTATGAGAAATCGTATGAAAGGGTGAAGGCGCTCCAGAAAGAGAAAAGAGGTAAGGAAACCGTTAAGGTGCATCGAGTGAAGAAATCGATAATTCGGGATCTTCCGGAAATCGAGTTTCTCCAGATTGCTGAAGAAGCGGTAGCAAGGAATTATATCGATAAGCTAGCAGAAAGTGGTCTTTGCGCCATAATCGCAAATGTCGATGTAATGATAAACTACTGTCCGGCGTGGGTATCACTTATTGGGGCAACTTTCGACAACAACTATACGTGCGAGCGTTATGGTCGAAGAAGCCCATGCGGAAAGGATCCGGAATACGGAATGCATTGACTTTCTTCGGAGAGTCTTTGTCATAAACCCCTCCCCCTGGCGGGCGAAAGCCCGCCATTTTTCTTGCAAAAAAATGAGAAATTTGGTATAATATGGAAAATTATTTAATGTTGGGAGAGCTTTGCTCGTTATTACCACGGAAAGGAATTATGGCTGATAAGGCTGATAATAAAATAGAAGAAAATAAGAAGATCGAGACTCCGGTAGACGAAACCGAAAATGTTACTACTGAGGCTACTGAAAAGACGGACGAGCCTGAGGTTTATGCGAAATCTGGTAAGAAGTCTAAGAAACACATTGAAGAAGTGAAGGCCGAGGAAGAGCGTCAAGCTCGCAAGGTCGAAAGAAAGGCTGCGGAGGCGGCTGCCGCGGAAAAGCCAAAAGGGGCCGCTCCGATTGTACGCCCACTTATTGAACGACGTGGTAAAAAGTACCAAGAAGCTGCTAAACTAGTCGAAAAAGGCAAGGTTTATAGTCTAAAGGAAGCTATTGAGTTGGCTACTAAGACAAATCCAGCGAAATTTGATGCGTCGGTCGAGATTCATACTCGTCTTGGGGTTGATCCGAGACAAGCTGACCAAAATATTCGTACGACTTTGGTTCTACCTAATGGTAACGGTAAGGAAGTCAAGGTTGCTGTATTTGCTCCGCTTGATGTCTGTAAAGCTGCAAAGGCTGCAGGTGCTGATATTGCTGAGGACGAGGCTTTTCTAAAACAACTGGATAAGGGCGAGATTAACTTCGATGTTTTGATTTCTACCCCGGCCTACATGCCGAAGCTTGGTAAATATGCTCGCGTGCTTGGTCCGAAGGGTCTAATGCCGAATCCGAAGGCTGGAACCGTAACTAATGACGTCGAGAAGGGTGTAAAAGAATCGAAGGCTGGAAAGATTGAGTATCGCGTTGATAAGCAATCGATTATTCACATTGGCGTCGGGAAAGTTTCGTTCGGAGCGGAGAAATTACTTGAAAATGCGAATGCTTTCTTCGATAGTTTAAAGGCGCAGAAGCCGGCTTCGCTTAAGGGAACCTATGTAAAGTCGGTTTATATTACGACAACAATGGGCCCTTCAATTTCTGTAGAAAATCTCTACAACTAGAAACAAAAAAATATCCCCTCGATGCGGGGGTATTTTTTATTGGCAATAATGCTATAATGAACTTATGGAAAATATTTTTGGAACAATCGAGAATAAGTTTAAACAGATGGAGCTATACGAGCTTTTAATTACGAGCGCAATTGGGATTGCGGTACTCTTTTTTGGGTATCGAATTAAAAAAGTAGCTTTTTTCATCATCTGGTTTTTGATTGGTTATAATTTAATGTTAATTTTGATGCCTTTTATTAATAGTATGGTCCCAGAAATTGTGGGTAGTGGCCTTTATCAAGCGCTGCTTCCGATTGGCGGAGGAGTAGTTCTTGCAATGCTTGGTTTTACGATTGAAAAGTTTTGTGTAGCGGCTATTTGTTTTGCACTCGTTATAATAATTACAGTGCAGTATTTCGGGACGGAGATTCCTACGCTTGCGGTTGGAGCTATTTTAGGACTTGTAGCGGGGGCACTCGCGACGACTTTAATGAAGCCGGCGATTATTATTGCAACTTCGCTTGCTGGCGGATATGCTCTAACCATTGCACTTTTAAACTTTTTTCCAGAAATCAACAAAGAGATTTTCTATTTTCCGATGATTGGTGGTATTTCTCTAATTGGCGCAATTTTTCAATTTTCTACGACTAAGCATGTTGAATAACGTAGTCTTGCTTATTATTTGATTCTGTGGTATACTTTAGGTAGTTACCAAAGACAGTGGCGGAGAAATCTTAATAATGCCACCGAGGAAATTCTTACAATTTTGTTTGGTGACGCTACTTAACAATTAGCTAACTAAATATTAAAATAACCAAGGAACTTTTTATGGCAATTTCAAAGGATAAAAAGAACGAATTGGTTGCTGATTTAACTGAGCTACTTTCGAACGCTAAAACTACGGTTTATGCTAAGTACCAGGGTTTGACCGTCGCTGAGCTACAAGAGCTACGAAAGCTTGCGCGCGAGGCTGGGGTAAAGATCAAGGTTGTTAAAAACCGTTTAGTTAGAGTAGCGATGGGGCAAATTGCGGTTTATAAAGACACCGATACTACGGGTCTTACCGGTCAATTGCTTTATGCTATCTCAAGTGATGACGAAGTCGCTCCAGCTAAAATCTTAGCGAATTTCGCTAAAACTCACGAAGCGCTTAGTCTTGTGGGTGGATTTAGTGATTTAGGGGCTGCTTTGTCGGAAGACGAAGTGAAAGCTCTTGCTGCGATGCCGAGCAAAAACGAACTTATTGCTCAGGTCGTGGCACAACTTCTTTCGCCGGTTACCGATACTGTTTCTGGACTTTCAGGCGGTATTTCTGGGATTATTTCCGGATTGGAAGCTCACGCTGCTTAAAATGCAACCAATATTATTAAATAAGGAGAATAATTATGGCTACTGATATTAAAAAATTAGCCGAAGAACTAGTTAAATTAACTGTTCTCGAAGTAAATGAATTAAAGAATGTCCTTAAGGACGAATACGGCATCGAGCCGGCTGCGGCCGCTGTTGCTGTTGCTGCTGGCCCTGTTGCTGGCGACGCTCCTGCTGAAGCGGAAACCAAATCTGAGTACAATGTCGTTTTGAAAGACGCTGGTGCTCAAAAAATCGCCGTAATCAAGGCCGTTAAGGAAGCTACTGGTCTTGGTCTTGGCGAAGCTAAGGCTATCGTTGATGGCGCTCCAGCTACCGTAAAGGAAGCTGTCAAAGCTGAAGAAGCTGAAGCTATGAAGAAAGCTCTCGAAGACGCTGGTGCGACTGTCGAGCTCGCTTAAATCTAAAGAAATTGTTAGCTAATTGTATAACTTAATAAATATAACCCATTATCTATTTGTATTTACTTATAGGTGTGGGTTATATTTTGTTGTATAATACTTATATGAAAGATTTTGATTATTTAGGTGAGGGGGAAGTATATCTAGATTCGGCGTGCCAGAGTTTGCGCCCGCGGCCAGTCATTGAGGCGTTAAATAAATATTATACGGAACATAACTCTTGTGGCGAAAGAGTTAAATATGAGTGGGGAAAAATTACGGACGAAAAAGTTGAGTCGACTAGGGAAAAAGTTTTAAAGTTTCTCAAACTTTCGCCACGTAAATATAATACTTCGTTCACGCTAAATACTACTTATGGGATTAATTTGATTTTATCTCAGATTAAGACTAGAGAATTTAAGAAGATCATGACTAGTGAGATTGAGCATAACTCGCCTTTTCTTTCGTCAATAGCCTTTTCGGCGCGTACTGAACTTCCGCGCGAAGTGATGAAGCGAAATGATGATGGTTCGATTAATGTTTCAGATTATGATTTTAACAAGGCCGTCGTTGTTGTAAACTGCGCGGCGAATTTTGATGGACGGAAACTTTTGAATATTAAGGAGTTAGTTAAGGCCGTACATAAGGCTGGCGGAATAATTATTATTGATGCGGCGCAAGCTATGGCGCATTCGGCCGATATCGTGCGAGGAGTAGAGGCGGATGCAATTTGTTTTTCGGCTCATAAGATGTATGCACCTTCGCTTGGGGTGATTGTTTGGAATAATGATTTGGTAGATAAGCTAAATGTCGGTTTTATCGGCGGAGGAATGGTTGATGATGTAGAAAAAGATAAGTACCTACTCTCGGCCGAGAATAAGGAACATAGATATACGCGCTTCGAGGCGGGATTGCAAGCTTGGGGAGAGATCGTTGGTTTCGGAGCGGCGATTGATTGGTTAGAAAAATTACCGAAGTCGGGTTGGAAGAATTTAGAAGATAATGCGAGTGAACTTTATGATTTTTTGGCGAGCTCAGATAAGGTTCATTTAATTAATACTGAGCCGAATCCGACAATGTCGTTTTACGTCAAGGGCCTTGATTCGCATTTACTCGGAGAAGCTTTAAGTCGCGAGGGAATTATGGCACGAACGGGATATTTTTGTGTGCATTATTATCTCAGTCATATACTTGGCCTGCCGCCGCTAATTAGATTTTCGCTTTCACTCGCAAATACGAAAGAAGATATTGAAAAAATCAAAAAGACTTTACAAAAGATTTTATATTAATTATAATTAGCTTATGTTTAGGTCAAAGGTTGTAAAATTGGCAACATTTGGATTTTCTAGTGTCCTAATGTCTGCTAGTATAATTTCTTTTTTAATATTAACTTCTAATCCGGTTTCCGCCGACGACTCTGTAATCTCTGACGTCTCCATCTCGGTCCCAGTCTCTTGTAGTGTAACTGGAACTCTAGATACTGACCATACAGCTACAGTTAATAATGGTACATATCAAGAAGATATTGGTACTACTACTTTTAAGGTAGTATGTAATGATAATTCTGGTTATTCTATCTATGCTGTAGGTTATTCTAATGAAGAATTTGGTAATACTAAAATGTCAGCAACAATAGGAGGAGTACTAACTCCTGCTAGTGACTTTAATACTGGACTTGCTACATCAGGAAATACTAGTGCTTGGGCTATGAAGATTATACCGGTTACTACTGCATCAAGCGGCACTACTCAACCATATACTCCAACCATAGAAAGCGATACTAATGGCACATTCTCAAATTATCATATAGTACCAAGTACTTATACTAAAGTAGCTACATTTGCTTCTAGTACAGATTTCACGATTGGTTCTTCTATTCAATCTACTTATAGAGCCTTCATCTCATCAAACCAGCTCGCCGGTAACTATAACGGCAAAGTACGCTATACCCTAGTTCATCCGGCGAGTGAGGTGCCGACGCAACCAGTTGTATGTGATCCTGACTATATCTGCTATAATCCAAATGCTTCCGGAGTAGTGGATTCTATGGGGGACCAACGTATTGTAATACCATCAGCGACAACTATAGACCTTTGGGCTTCAAATTTCCAACGTCCAGGCTACGGCTTTGCTGGCTGGTCTGACAAATACGAC
>JAGCAL010000058.1 GCA_017652715.1 Candidatus Saccharimonadota bacterium
CTTCAAGGTCCAAAGAACACTCAGTGAGTAAACCCTGGCCCCCACAAAAAACCGAACAATATTTAGAAAACTGCGAAATTCCGCTGAATCAAGCCCAGAAAAATGCGCTTAAAGGCCTCCAGGAGGCTCCAGAAGGCACGAAATTGCTGTTTGGCGTGACTGGTAGCGGAAAAACTAATGTTTATCTCAAAATGGCTGTAAATGCCTTTAAACGGCAAAATTCTACGATACTTTTAGTGCCGGAAATCGCCTTAACGAGCCAACTTGTTCGGGTTTTTCGGAAGGTTTTTGGCCGGAATGTTGTATTAATTCACTCTCGGCAAACGGAAGCCGAAAGACATATGATTTTCAATTCCCTTTTTGAAACAAAAGAGGCGAAAATCATAATCGGTCCGCGTTCCGCCCTGTTTGCACCGCTTTCTAATCTTGGCTTGATTATAATTGATGAGGAGCACGAAACTTCTTATTATCAAGAAAATGCGCCGAGATATTCCGCCATCAGGGTCGCTAGCTTAATTGCAAAAAAGCTAAAAATCCCCCTAATTTTAGGTTCTGCTACCCCGACAATAGAAGACTATTATCTCGCTCAGCAAAAAAATACTTTAGTGGAACTTAAAGAGAAAGCTAAACCGACCGTAGCCCCGAAAATACAGATAATAGACTTTAAAGACCGTAATGATTTTTCCAGGAATCGCTATTTTTGTAATACTCTTCTTGAGAGTATTACGGAAAACCTAAAACAGAGGCGACAGACCTTGATTTTTCATAATCGACGAGGGTCGGCACCTCTTACTATCTGCGAAGAATGCGGAGAAGAAATTGTCTGTCCGAACTGTTTTCTACCTCTTACGCTTCACGCCGATAAATATGAGTTAGTCTGCCATACCTGTGAATATAATGAAAAAGTGCCGACGAATTGTCCGAAATGTGGCCATGCTGGGGTATTACATAAGGGGTTCGGCACTAAACTACTAGAGTCGGAACTGAGGAAGCTCTTCCCT
This sequence comes from Candidatus Saccharimonadota bacterium, assembly GCA_017652715.1. Taxonomy (GTDB): domain Bacteria; phylum Patescibacteriota; class Saccharimonadia; order Saccharimonadales; family Saccharimonadaceae; genus Nanosyncoccus. The sequence continues at coordinate 1,002 of JAGCAL010000058.1, forward strand.
GAGGCTCGCGTGGCGCGGTTTGACGCCGATAATAAGAGAGACGAGGGGTTAGATGTAGTATATAACGAAGTTAGGAACGGAAAGATAGATATTTTGGTCGGGACGCAAACTCTCGCTAAGGGGTTGGATCTACCGAAGCTTGCTACGGTTGGGGTAGTACAGGCCGATGCTGGGCTTTCGCTCCCTGATTATGCCGCCGAGGAACGAACCTTCCAGCTCCTAACCCAGGTAATCGGCCGAGTTGGGCGCGGCCACTCTGATAAAGCTGAGGTGATAATTCAGACTTTCCGCCCCGAGCATGAGATTTTACGGTATGCTACATCTGGCGATTATGAGGGTGCAGCAAAATATTTATTAGAGAAACGCCGCCGAGCCGGATTTCCGCCTTATAGATTCGTTGCGAAACTAGAGATAATCTTAAAAACCGAGAGTCTGGTAATTAAAAAAATCCGAGAAACCGCGGACAGATTATCTAAAGATAAGGAGCTGGTTGTTTCCCCGCCGGAGCCAGCTTTTCATGAGCGTACAATCCATGGCTACGCTTGGCAACTTATTGTGAGGGCTAGGTCGCGGAAGAAATTGGTTGCTTCCCTAGGAAATCTCGACCCGAATTTCAAAATAACCTTTGATCCGCCGTCGCTACTTTAGGATTCCAGCTAGACGCCTTGGCGATGTTTTAGTTAGATACATGATATCGTTTAGAGCTTGGTCTATCCCCTCAATAGAAAAATTGGTTTTTGACCAGATTTCGATTATGCTTAAAACTTCGTTTTGATAGATACCGTATAGTTTGTTCGTATCTGTTGCTAGATTCCATTCCGATAGAATACGCTCTTTAATTTTCAACAACATTTTCTCAATGACATCTTTATGTCCGTCCCTAAAAAGAGCGGTAAAAGTTACCTTATTGTTATGGATAAATAACAGAGTACGAAAAAAGACGGTCCGAAGTTCCGTCTTATTGTTCGAAAGAAGCCTTTTTAGCTTGCGCCTATATATTCTGAGCAGGTATTGCTCGTAATCATTAGAGATAAACCGCGGAGCGGGGTGGTGACGATAGAGAGTAGAGCGCGAGATATGAGCCTTTTTCGCGATAGTTTTAGCCGTTCTTAAATCCGAAAGTCGGTAGTAGGCTATGAAGATAGTTCTTTCGGTAGCTTTGAATTTTTTGTTTGCCATCCTCTTCTCTGTTAGCCCACTACTTTTCATCCCCTTTTATGATAGGGTATTTTCAGATTTTGCGCAAGTAAAAGTAGTTATGGTAAAATAGATACAATCATTAACAAAAGGAGGCAAAAATGTGCACGGGCGCGAGATTCAGCGACAGTGAAGGTAATATGTATTTTGGGCGAAACCTGGATTGGTCTACCCCTTATGGGCAGAAGGTCGTGGTAACTCCGCGTGGTTATAAGTATAAAACCGCATTTTTAGGCGAAAACGCTAATTCCCCTGCTTTAATCGGAATGGGGATTATCGCTGAAAATACTCCGCTTTACTTTGATTGTGCCAATGAGAATGGTTTAGCGATTGCCGGGTTAAACTTCCCTGGCTATGCTAAATATGAAGAGGCGCCGGTTGACGGAAAAACTAATGTCGCGGCTTACGAGTTTCCGCTCTGGGTTGCGCTGAATTTTAATACCGTTGACGAAGCTGAGAAAGCCCTGAAAAATGTCGCGGTTGTGGCGAAGCCGATTAATGATAAGTACCCTGTTTCGCAGCTCCATTGGATCATTGGCGACGCGAAACGTTCTATCGTCGTAGAATATACCGAGAGAGGTATGGAAATTTTCAAAAATGATGTAGACATCTTAACTAACCAGCCTGGATATGGTTGGCATAAAGAGAATCTTCGTAATTACATGAATCTCTTCCCGCAGATGCCGAAAGAGATAAAGTGGAACAAAGCGACGATGACGGCTTTCGGGTCTGGGTCTCTGATGCGAGGACTGCCGGGCGATTATTATTCCCCGTCGCGATTCGTCAGAGTGGCATATCTTAATACGCACTATCCGATGCAGTCAGACGAAGCCTCGAACGTATCGCGACTTTTCCATACTCTTACTGGGGTCGCGATGATTGATGGGGCGGCAGCAATGGGTGATGGCGCTTTTGAGAAGACTATCTATACCGGAGGCTATTCTACTCGGACAAAGACTTACTACTATAATACCTACGAGGATCCGGCAATTAAGTCGGTAGCGATGAGCGACTGCGATTTAGACTCGGCTGAGCTGATTGAAAAATAAATATGCTATAATATAAGATATGAAAATTATTACTACCCCTGATCCGAGACTAAGGGAGAAATCTGAGAAGGTCGGAAAAATCGATGACGAGATTTTAGGCGTTATTGCCGATATGCGAAAGTTATCGCTAGATTGGGAAAAAGATCATCCCTATGAACTTTCTGCCGCGATGGCTGCTCCCCAGATGGGAGTAAATAAACGGATTATCATCGTGCGCGATGACATGGAAGATAAAGGTAAAGCGACTTTTACTGCTCTGATAAATCCAGAGGTAATAAAGGCCGAAGGAAAGACGAAAAGCGACTTCGAGGGATGCCTTTCGGTTCCCTTTATCTATGGGAAAGTCCCGCGCGCTACTAAGGTCCGAATTAAGGCTAAGCTGGAGGACGGAACAGAAGTGCGTATTAAGGCGACAGATGAGCTAGCCCGTACGCTATTACACGAAATCGACCATCTGAACGGAGTATTGTTTATCGATCATATTAAAGACGAGAAGGATGCTTTTTATGAGATGGATGATAAGGGCGACCTTGTGCCGGTAGATTATGATAAAAAAATTGCAGGTAATAAAGAATTATTCCCTGACGACTAAGGAGATTAATGGAAAAAATTATCTTTTTCGGAAACGGACCGCTGGCAAATTATGCCCTGGAGGTTCTATGGGGTAGTTTCGAGGTGGTTTTTCACGCTAGAACACGCGAGGATTTAGAAAAAGCGTGCGAAATTAAAAGAGAGAATCCAGAGATTCATGGGGTTTTGGCTTCTTTCGGAGTTCTAATCCCAACATCGGTACTCGAAGTATTTGAGCCGGAAGGGATTTTAAATATTCACCCTTCCCTACTTCCCGCTTATCGAGGGGCTTCGCCGATAGAGAGTGCGATTTTAGCTGGGGATTCAGATTTTTCGGTCTCTGTTATGAAACTAGTAAAAGCGATGGATGCCGGACCAATTTATCATCAAGAAACTTTGACCGGTTTACCGTTTAATAAAGATGAGATTTACAGGGCTTTAGCAGAGGCCGGCGCAAAATGGCTATGTGATAACCTGACGAATTTGCCGGAACCGACATTACAAGATGACAAAAAGGCTACTTTTTGTGGGAAATTAGATAAATCTATGTCCCGGCTTACCCCTGAAACTGACACAGCGGAGCAGACTTTAAGAAAAATCGTGGCATTCCAGGTCTACCCTAAGCCAAAATATGCGTTTTACGGCCAAAATTGCATCATTTTAGACGCGCATATGCTTAAATCGGGTGAGAAGGCGGATTTAGAATTGCCATGCGCTGACGGCCAAATACTCGCGATTGACAGGCTTCAGCCCGAAGGTCGCAAAGCAATGGACGCCAAAGCGTTCTTGAACGGGTATAGGAAATAACTATCTAGGCGGATTAAGCGCCGACCAGCTTAGCACGGTTAGCGCGGATTTCTTCTTTCATCTCATTAATCGTACGGTTAACAATCTCGCGATAATCCGGACGATTTTTCTCTAGCCATTTCGCAGCTTCTTCTTGGTCGGTAATCATATCAAATTCATTTAGCTGCGCCTCAGTCAGACCGCGAGAAATTCGCTCACCAATTCTTACCTCCAGTTCTTCCTGTACATAATCTAAGAATTTTTGTTTTTCAGCTTCCGGCATCGCCGATAGTCCCATCTCTTGTAAAAACTGTTCGTCAAATTGCATTTTATATTCTCCTTACGGTTGATTATAACACACGAGCGTATAAACCAATAAATTGTTTCTAAAGCTTACGTTTTTTAGTTTCGCGGGTGAAGAATTTAAGACGATCACCAATCGAAAGGTCAATTTTAGAGGTAGTTTTAAGGGCTAGGCCACCAGTTTCGCCGGCGACTAATTCTTTAACGTCAATTTTCTCTTTTTGGACGCTTGAAACTTCAACTTCGCCAAGATAGTTCTTATCACGAATCACGCGAGCTAGATATTCAGGTTTCACGTCACCGGTTAATACTTCCCCGCCGGCGATGATGCTAGTTTTTTCAGTACGGAATACCCCTAGAACTTTCATTTCACCCTTATCCTCTTCGATAATTTCAGCGTCAAGCAGATTCTCCATTTCAGCCTTAGCGTCATCTAGAAGCTCATAGATTACCTTATATGTACGGATTTTTACTCCGTCGCGTGCAGCAATCTTAGCGATATTAACCGGAACAGATACGTTAAATCCGTAGATAATAGTGTTTTCGTCGGCCGCCATATAAACATCGTTCTCAGAGATATCCCCAACACCGGTAGAAACAACGTTCAGAGTGATTTCTCCATGCGTATCGATAAGCTTTAGGGAGTCTACAACAGAAGTAACAGAACCTAGTACGTCTCCTTTAATGATGACATTGAAGATCTTAGAGTTATCCGCGGCGTTCATCATGCGAAGAAGATCTGAGCCGGTTACATTCGCCGAAGCCGATTCGTTAGCTATCGCCTGGGCATTCAATAGCGCCATCTTGCGAGCGGTTTTCTCATCTTTAACTTCCTGGAATCTGTCGCCGAAGTTTGGTAATTCTTTAAAGCCAGTAATCGTTACAGGGGTAGACGGCGTAGCCTTTCCCTTTGGTTTCCCCCTCCAGTCAAGCATAGTGCGGACTTTTCCATAGGTAGAGCCGGCGACGATAAATTCACCAGTTTTCAGCTCTCCGCCCGTAACTAGGAGGTTCACAACCGACCCCTTGCCGACCTCCATATGGGACTCGATTACGAGACCTTCGGCCGGGATGTCAATGTCGGCCTTTAGCTCTTCAA
>JAGCAL010000059.1 GCA_017652715.1 Candidatus Saccharimonadota bacterium
CTATCTAATAGATAAACATCGAATCTCCATAGCTCAGGAAATTGTATTTTTCTGCTATGGCGTGTTCATAAGCATTCTTTAGGTGATCCCAACCAGCAAAAGCGGAAGCCAGCATAAGGACCGTAGATTTCGGGGCATGGAAGTTCGTTAAAAGCGCATCAACTATCTTAAATTCAAAGCCAGGATAAATAAATATATCATCTTCGCCCGAAGTCTTACCAGTTTTGGCATAGTATTCCAGAGTACGGGCGACAGTAGTACCAAGGGCAACGATACGTGGGCGAGAGTCACTAATGCTTTCATTCCGGATCGCTTCGTCGCGCCTGTCGTTACAGGGCTCCTCGCTTCGTCCGCTCCCGTCGTCGCGGATGCTCCGGAATGAAACATTAGCTGACTCTCGTTGTCGGCGTATGTTTTCGATTGCTTCCAGTGTATCCTTGGGGATTTGAAACCACTCCGAATGCATTTTGTGGTCTTCGATTTTATCGCAGCGAATTGGAAGAAAGGTGCCGAGACCAACGTGTAACGTCAAATACTTGATAATAACGCCTTTTCTGCGAAGTTTTTCTAGTAATTCCTCGGTCATATTGAGACTAGCGGTTGGCGCAGCGGCCGAACCCATTTCTTTCGCAAATACTGTTTGGTATCTAGCTTTATCTTCTTCTGTCGCATCACGATGTAAATAGGGCGGCAAGGGAACCGAACCAGAAGTTTCTGCGAGTTCGGCTAGTGGAATCTCCGATTCGACTTCGGCAATGCCATTACCGAGAATTGTAGTAATGGTGATAAATTTATTATCCAATTCGAGGGAATCCGGAGCCTGGCAAGGCGAGGACGAGCGCGCGAGCCCCGTGGCGACGGGAGCGAGCGACGCGGCCCGAGAATGGATAATAAGTTTATCACCTTCATGCAATTTTCCGCGGTACATGACACGTTGGGGCTCATCGCCATGTTTTTCTAGGACGACTAGCTCGCGTTTTCGCCCATCGGGCAACTCGCAGAATAAACGTGACTTCATAACACGAGTATCGTTTAGAACTAAGACATCGCCGGGATTCAAAAAGTCAGCAAGGTCACGGTAATACGAGTCTTTAATATCACCGGTTTTTCTATCTAGAACCAAGAGTCGCGTCGTTCCGCGTTGTTCGGGTGGAAACTTAGCGATACGCTCTTCTGGCAAATCGTAATTATAATCTGATAATAGCATTATAATGTATTATATCACACTATACACTCTATATATCAGAGATACAACGGATGGCCCCACCTGATGTCCTGAAGGTAGAATGAGTACCAGGATACGCATAACCTCCATGCCATACTCTTAGGTAAGGTGTATATCCTTCTGTGCCGGAGCCGGATAGATAATCACCATACCATCCTCTGTAATCGTTTTGGTGGTAGAAACTCCCGGATACTACGAAGTTATTCGGATAGGTTGTCCACAGAACTGATGATACCGCTGCGGTACCCTGACCATCATCTATGGCTTCATCTAATTCTCGGAAGTCATTAGTGTTACCAACAAACGGTAATCGCCAACCCGTAGGACAAATTGAGGTTTTCGTTTCTTCAGCGCCACCTTCTCCGGTATTATTGATGATTCTCGTGGTATTCGCTTTGGCGGCAGCCCAGCTATAGTAGTTACCATAGCTGTACCATCGATAGTAGTTGCCACTCATATTTCCATTTTCTACAGAAAAGCCAGGGTCATCAATAAGGCTCGAATCACTAAGCCTAGAGTTATTATTGTTATATCTAGGAAGTCTATTGACTAGATCGGCGCCAATAATGTTGCTGGAGCTATATAGACTGTTTGAATCAGTGGTACCATTAAAGCCGACAATTTCGGAATTTGCTAAACCAACGAATACACCTCCATATCCTTCGGATAGAGCAGCGTTGGCTTCTCCTCGTGTATTTTCCGCATCAAGCCTTAAGTTTTCTGTCATCCAGCACTTTCCGTCGGCGAGTTTTGCGACCGTGTAGGTATTATCGTCTCTTTGATCGGATAATGCTGTTATGTCGCCCACATTCATGCTAGAACAACCTTGCCATCCTTGTATAGAGCCTTCCGACGGGACCCAAACTGCGTACATAGTCGCAGAACGAGTCTGGTCAAAATGAAGTTCAGATTGTTCTATCATCTCATTAGGACCATAGATTACATCATTTCCACCCACCGTTGCATCAGGATTTTCGCTCCAACCAGCAAATCCGTATCCAGTTTTGTAATAATTTGGCGACGTCAGAAACGGATCGTCATTTTCTAATTCTTCGAAATAATCGAAGTTCGTGATGAATCCATCCATTGTGCCTCCGGATTCTCCGTTGCCGTTGTAAAAGATTTTATAAGGATTATAAGCATCGATTGTGGTGACTTCTCCGGTATATACGCCACTCTTAATATTAAGATACTCAATGATGTCGTCTTCAGTCATGAGTTGTTTGCCGCCATTATAGTCTTCTGGTGTCCACCCTCCGTACCATTCTACCGGAATCTGATATTCGCCAGTAGCATTATCTTTCGAGTATGTACAAATTGATGTTTCGGTTGTGTTTTCCTCCTCTGTATCATAAATTGGATATAGCTCAACGTAGACACCGTATCTGTCATCTTCGGTACCTATCGAAGATGGCTCAAAGTACGAGAATTCGACAGTAACCTTATCTCCATAAAATACATATGTCCTTGTATCGGCTTCTACGGTTTTCGTAGTGTAAATTCTGTCGTGCGGAGCGTTCGGAGTAGGTCCATCGACTGACCATCCGCCCCAATCACCTTGGGTTATCAAAAGATTAGTAATTGGAACGATACCGAATTTCATAACAGCCTTTACTCTACTAGCTCCTGGGAAGGATTTCGTTTCAAGAAGGCGTAAATAGTTTTCGTAGGCTTCATTTTTGACACCATTGGTTAAATTCGGAGTCTCGATGATTGTCGGCGTGGTAGCAATATACATGCTACCGCAATCACCTTGATAAGTGCGACGATTTAATTCAGAAGTGTCCGCAAAAGTAAGATCATTGCCGTAATAAACTAGGCCAGTCTCAGTATCATCTACCGGTGAATACGGGTCAAAGTTAGCGATAGCGACATAAGTAATAGTAGCTCCCGTATAAGAACCATACGGTAAGTCAGGTGTAACGAAGGTTCCGTAGTATAGAGCAGTTTCGTCGTCAGCTTCAGTAGCAGAGGTTGCTTCTTTTAGCAATGTTGGATTAGTTGAATCGGTTGAAAGTCCGATGAAGCTAGCGGATTCTTGGCTTTCCGGCAGCGTAGTAGCGACACCCCAAGTATTATCGGAAAGTCCGGAAGGAGTAGACTTATTTAAGCTCGCAATTTTTTTACTACTGCCAGACGCTGCTAGATCCGGATTCGTGACATAAGCGGATAATGTATAGCCGGTAGTAGTCGGGGTATCAACCTTTACGGTGTCCTCGACAAATTTAAATACGGATTGGTCGCTTAATTCAACATCCATAACGATATCTTCGGTAGTAATCGAAAGAGTGTCTTCGTTTGAGTCTGTTGCGTTGACTGATTTATCATCGTACTGACCTTCTAGAGCATGGAAGGATAAGGCAGAGAATAGTATCGCCAGAACAACAAGGACCTTCGGCAACCACCTGCTTCGACCAGCTACAATTTCAACATTGTGCTTTTTCATGAATGCTATAATAGCAAACACTATTATAATAGTAGCGATCGCTACCGTACCTATTGCTGCTGGTCCATTAGTCGAGAAATCGGAACTCGACGTCATAAAACCGGTATTTGCTGCGGATGCAGATTGATCCGCTGAATTGTCTGGTGCCGGCGCAGTCCGGTCCACGACATGTATAGTCATTTGACTCATTTTTTTCCTCCACTTTAAGGTCATTTAAGATATCATAAACAACCTTCACACTCTTTTTATATTTCTATTTTACACAAAGCATAAATGGTTTGTCAATGCATTTTTTCAATTTGTTTTTTATATCGGTCTTCTTCCGAAAAGATGCAACCACAATATTTTTGCATATATAATCCAAGTTCGCGAGCTTTAGTTTGACCTTCGCGAAATCCAACGCGAAAATCACGATATAAGAATTCAATGCCAGATTTTTTAGCTAGCTTTTCGCAGACTTTACGCAACTCTTCGTGTTTTTGGTATGGAGAAACTAGTAGGGTTGTCGTAAAAGCGTCGGTTCGATATTTTCTCCGCGCAGGGAATCAATACAATATACGCTGCATGGTGCGCAACAAGTATGCATCAAAACTTTCATTGCTATTATTATATCATTTATGCTATAATTAATCCATGAAGGAGGTTTATGACAAAGAAGATTGAAACAGATTGGCAGACATTTATTAAATTCTGGGTGGTCCCGCTGATTATTTTAGGCGTGCTGTTTGTTTTATACAAAGCCCTGGTTGGTTTGATTATTATTGGTGTTTCGATTTTGCTAGCTCTCGCATTGAAACCTCTTGTTCGAAAAGTAAACAACTTTTTCACTAAACATTTCGGAAAGGACAAAAAACACCAAACTCTTTCGGCGGTATTTACTTATTTGATTGTCGTTTTAGTAATTGGCGCTATTCTTGCGATTGTTGGTCCGGTCGTCGTGAATGAAACCGCAAAGTTCGTACAGAATTTCCCGAATACCTTTGAGACCACTTTCGGAGGCTGGGAGGGAATAAATAACTTCGGAAAAAATATCGGTATAAACGATTTACATCACGAAATAACTAATACCTTAAACTCTTTGTCGAATAACCTGCTCGGAATCCTAGGGAATAATCTTGTTTCGAGCGTAAGCGGGATTGCGGATATCGTTATGAAAGTTGCTTTGACTTTAATTCTGACACTTCTGTTCCTACTTGAAGGCCCAGGCATACTTAATACGGTTTGGGATAAGTTAGGCGGTAAAGATGAAGACAATAAGCCTATTAAGGTCGCAAAGCGTGTTGTGTCGGAGATGGCTGACGTAGTTTCGATTTATTTCTCACGCCAAGTTATTGTTGCAATGATTGATGGCGCAGCAGCGATGCTAATAGTTTTTGTATTGTCATTAATCCTTGGCTTTTCGAGCAGTCTTGCTGTGCCGATGGGAATGATTACGATGACGTTCTACTTAATCCCGATGTTCGGACAATTTATTGGCGGAACATTAGTGACGCTAGTCCTATTCTTCTCAAGTCCGCTCGCTGCTTTAATCTTTGCAATTATTTATATTGTATACGCTCAAATCGAAAATAATATAATCTCGCCGAAGATTCAGGGCAATGCTCTACATTTACAACCTGTAATAATATTATGTGCTATCGTGATTGGCATGTATATGTTTGGGCTACTTGGGGCGATTATTGCTATTCCGATTGCCGGTTGTATTCGCGTTCTTGTTGACGAATATCGGAACATCAAAGCCGCCAGGAATTAATATGGTCGCAGAAAAAATTACAAAATTCGGTACCTTCTTGTTCAAAAAAAAGCGTCGTCCGATTTTGATAATTTCGTTTATTATACTAAATGTTATAGTTATAATTCTGACGGCTAAGGCTGAGTTCGGGAATTCCCAAAACGCGACGAAACTTTCCGAAGTGAAGATGAATTGGTGGCTCTTAATTCCGGCTGCACTTTGTTTCGTTTTTGCAATTAATCTTGAGATTCAAAAATACGTTTTAATGATTAAAGAAGCGGCGAAAGAAAAATACGATAAAAGGAAGGCACGCCAGATTGCAAGACGAACGGTTCTACTCGGCAAATATTACGATAATATAACCCCAGCCGCAATTGGCGGGCAGCCTTTTCAAATTTTTTATATGCGAAGAAATAGCGGACTTAAGAAAGGCGCCTCAACTTCGATTCCGATTTTCGGGATGATTGCTGGGCAAATCGCTTTTCTTGTTATTGCGATGTTCTGTTTTATCTTCGGGGCTTATGCAATTAATAATCCAGTATTGTTTACGACGGCTTGGTTTGGATTAATCTTCTTCGCATTTTGGCCCGTCATGATACTCGGGGTAACTTTCGTACCAAAGCCGACTATAAAGTTTATAAAGTTAATCGTAAAATTTTTAGCTAAGATAAAAATAGTAAAACGGCGCGAGGCTGTACTCGAGAAAGTCGAGAGCGAGATTAAGGAATCTGCTGGTTCTGTAAAAATGATTCTAAAGACTAAAGGTTTATTCATGAAAACTGTTCTACTTTCGCTAGGTTTTAATCTCCTAATCGTATGTATCCCATTTTTCGTATTAGCGGCTTTCGGTGGTAGCGTGAATTTTTGGGTAGCATTAACGACGACTGTTGCGGTTATGTCGGCGGTCTATTTCATACCGACGCCGGGTAACTCTGGCGCTGCTGAAGGAACTTTCTTTTTAGTCTTTTCTGGTTTATCATCTGGATATGTTTTTTGGGCAATGCTGGTTTGGCGTTTCTTTTCATACTACATATATATAATAATAGGACCAATCATTTATTTCATAATGCACTTAGAGAAAAAACATAATGTTAAGAATTAAAAACATAACAAGTAAACGAAAAATCTTAATAATTGTTATTTTGGTCGTCGCAACTTTTCTAACCTGGTTTATTATTCGGCTAGCAACCACAGATACAACGCTAAATTTGATTAAGACTTATGAGATTTCGGAACTTACTAGTTTGAAGGATTTATATAGCTTAAATGATGGAGATTATGCGGTCGCGATAGACGGAAATGTTGTTACCGGAAAGAGTTTCGAGAGTGGCTCGCTTGAGATTCGACCGACAGCAAGTACCGCGAAGATGATTCTAAGCCTAGCCGTTATGAAGGAAAAGCCATTTGATTTAGGTTCTCAAGGCGAAATCCTAACCATGTCGCAGGAAGATTATAGTAAGTATGCTTGGTATTATAATAATGGCGGTTCGAATACGGCCGTGCAGGTTGGAGAGGAAATTAGTCAGTACGATGCATTAGTTTCGATATTTTTAGCTTCGTCTAATAATATGGCGGATTCTTTAGCGACATGGGCGTTTGGCTCGATAGACAATTATCGCGAGTATGCTAATGGAATGTTAAATGAGTATGGGATCCTTAATACCACAATCGGCGAAGACGCGAGTGGTTTCAGCGAAACAACAACTAGCACGGCGGCTGACCTCGCGAAAATCGGAGCATTAGTTTTAGAGAATCCAGTTTTAGCGGAGATCGTAAATACAAAAACATACACGGTTCCGGTTTCTGGCACTATAAATAATACAAACCAACTACTCGGGACAGACGGAATCGTTGGGATCAAAACTGGATATATTGGCGACGTTTCGGGATATTGTTTGGTGACCGGCTACAAAGAAGGGGAGCATATTATAACTACGGCTTTACTTGGAGCGCCGTCGCGAGCTGATTCGTTTGATGAAAGTTTAGAGATCGTAAAAGCTATGCAGGGCCGCGCTCGGGTTAGCGAGCTCGTAAAGATCGGGCAGGTAGTTGGTTATTATGATAGTTGGTGGACTGGGCGAGTAGAGATTGCTGCAGACGAGAGCTTAAGTGAGTTAGCTTGGGCCGAGGCGGATATTGATACTGATTTAGTAATAGATGATGGGAGTGGTGTTTTAAAGGTTAATATCGCAGGGAAGACTTATAGCGTAAGAGTTAAAGCAGAAGAATATGCTAAAGAACCTACTTTATTTGAAAAGATAAAACATATTTTCGGTTGGAAAAAAGAAAGCGAAGAGCCTGATACTCTTGAAAGCACAAACGAAAGCGATGACGAACAAGCAAATGTCGAAGAGGAGGTTGCGGCAGAACCGGCCGAAGAGCCGATAGAGGCAAAAGAAGAGACCGAAAAGGAAGAAGAATCTGCTCAGGATGCTGAACCGTTTACTAATGCGCCTTCATCTAATTGTACGATTAAGTTAGGTGCTTTAATGCTAATTAACCCCAATTTTACTGTAGAGGAAGGTTTTATAAGTGCGCGTCGGGGCGAGCTCGTAAGTATCTCCTCTCGATACGGTATTATTGAAGGGAATCCGGGGAATGGCGATAATCTACTTGATGCCGAAGCGGCTGAGCATATAAACGATATGGTAAACGCCTATAAAGAGGCTTATCCCGGACATACTTTGGAAACTCGTTCTTGTTTTCGTTCGAAAGGAACTAGTTGTGGTCGGCTTTGTGCGGCGACTGGCGCAAGTGATCACCATACTGGTTTAACTTGTGATTTACTCGATCCGGCTTATGGAACTTCGCTTGATACTGATACCTATGATCAACATATAGATTGGCGGTGGCTCAGAGCGAATTCGTATAAATATGGTTTCATTGATAGGTTTCCTGAAGCATGGGCCGGCGGATTAATGAGCGAGCCTTTGAATGTCGACGAAAACGGCTCTACTGGTTTATTCGAGACTTGGCACTATCGCTATGTTGGTATCGAGGCAGCTTATGATATCGCGACTGGGAAATATAATCGCGGCGAATATGATTCTTTAGAACATTATTTAAAGTCTCGTGGTTTAGTAACGGATTTAAAAGCCGGAAAGTGTTATAATAGTTAGATATGTTTAAACTTTTTCGTTTTCTAAAACCGTATTGGTGGCAAGTTGTAATCCTTATTTTAGCTACGGGATTACAAGTTTATACTACGCTCCGTTTGCCGGCTTTGATGGCCGATATCATTAACAACGGGATTGTGGAGGGAAATACCGACTATATTTGGCAAACTGGGTTTCGCATGATTGGACTAGCAATAGTTTCGGCGGCGGGATCTTTGATTTCGAGCTATTTTTCCGCGCGAGTTGGTTCGAATTATGCTCGCGACATTCGCGCTGAAGTTTTTACTAAAATCGTAAACTATAATTTGTCCGAATCGAAAGATTTTAGTACCGCTTCGCTTCTTACCCGTACCACTAACGACGTTAACCAAGTCCAAATGGTAACTATTATGATTCTTTCAATGATGCTACGTGCTCCGCTCTTTTGTATTATTTCTATCATCATGGCGATTCAAACGGCGCCGGATATGAGTTGGATTATTATCGTGGGCGCGGTTGCGATTTTAGGTTCAGTCGCTTTAATTATGTCGCTTGTAATTCCTAAATTTAAGATTTTCCAAAATCTAATCGATAGAATTACTTTAATCACGCGCGAAAATCTGACTGGCCTTCGAGTAATCAGAGCTTTTAATAATGAGAAGCTCGAAAAGAAAAAATTCGATAAGACTAATGACAAATTAACTAAGCTTTTAATTTATATTGATAAGATTCTGGAATTACAAAATCCGTTAATTAACATTATATTTAATGGCACGACGCTACTTTGTTCGTGGATTGGTATTTCTCTCCTTACAAAAGATTTCGCTTATCTCGGGAATATGACGGCTTTCGCGCAATATGTAACCTATGTTATGATGTCATTTTTGATGATGTCGATGTTGTTTGTGATGTTACCGCGCGCGAACGTCTCAGCCCATCGTATTAATGAAGTTCTAGCTAAGGTTTCGAAAATCCACTGGTTAGACAAAACAAATGGACAACCGACTAAAGCCCCTTCCGTCGAATTTAAGAACGTTGATTTTAGTTACCCCGGCGCGAACGAAAAGGTTCTAGACAACATTTCCTTTAAAGCCGATGCCGGTAAGACTACCGCCTTTATAGGTTCAACCGGTTCTGGCAAATCTACATTAATTAATTTAGTCCCACGTTTTTATGAAAGCACTAATGGAGAAATTTTAGTTAACGGACTTCCGGTTAAAAACTATGAAAAGAAAGATTTAATGAAGCGAATTGGGTTTGTTCCGCAACGAGGGATGCTTTTTGCTGGCACTATTAAATCTAATATTAAGTTCGGAGCGCCGGATGCGAGTGATAAACAGGTACATAAAGCCGCCGAGATCGCTCAAGCAAAGAACTTTATCGAAAAACTGCCGAATAAATATAGTTCACATATCGCTCAAGGTGGGACAAATGTCTCAGGTGGACAAAAACAGCGTCTTTCGATTGCTCGGGCGATTTGTAAGGATCCCGATATATTTATTTTCGATGATGCATTTTCGGCACTCGATATGAAAACCGATAAAAAGCTTCGAGAGGCTCTAAAACCAATTACGGAATCAGCGGTCGTTTTAATTGTTGCGCAGCGTGTTAGTACTATTAAAGATGCTGACCAGATCGTAGTCTTAAATAACGGTAAGATCGTCGGAAAGGGGAAGCATCTTGAGCTTCTTAATAACTGTAAAGTTTATCAAGAGATTGTTAAGTCGCAACTTTCGGATGACGAATATAAGAACGAGTTGAAACTCGCAGGGAGGGTACCCAATGCAGCATGATGATTTAGGCGGAAAGCCGAAAAATATGCGCACTTCTTTTAAGATTTTCCTAAAGTCTATTAAGAGGTATCGTCTCGGTATTATTATTGCAGTGATTTTGACCATCGGGTCGGCGGTTCTTGGTCTCTTTATTCCTAAGATTTTAGGTGATATGACTACGATCGCAGTAAATAGTTACCCCGATTTAGATTGGTCAGCGCTTCAAGGTAAGGCAATTCTTGCTATTGTTTTATTCTTGGCTTCGGCGGCCTTAAATTACGCCCAAGCCTATATCCTCGCAATTGTTTCCGCGAAATATACCGAAGAGCTTCGCGGGAAAATACTAGATAAGATTTCTCGTTTGCCGATTTCATATTTTGATCAGCATCAACATGGCGATACGCTTTCCAGAATGGCGAACGATGTTGATGTTTTAACTACTTCTATGTCACAAGAAATCGCCGACGTGTCTCTTAGTCTTACTACGTTAATTGGGGTAATGATTGTGATGTTAACGATTAGTGTACCGTTGTCCTTAATATCGTTTATTGTAGTGCCTATATCGGTAATTGTGGTGGGGCGAATTATGCGATACGCGCAAAAGTATTTCCGAGAACAACAAAGTACATTAGGAGTACTAAATAGTAAGATTGAAGAAGATTATTCCGGACAAATTGTGATTAAATCTAACTCCTATGAAGACGATGCGCTAGCGGATTTTTCCGCTACCAACGAAAAACTCGCTACCGTAACGAGGCGAGCACAAATCTTTTCTTCGCTATCTTTTCCAGTAACACATATCTTTACTAATTTGGGTTATGTTGCGATTTGTGTACTCGGTGGAGTATTCGTAATAGAAGGTAGAATCAGTATTGGCGATATTCAAGCCTTTATTCAATACGTCTCTCGTTTTAATAGACCGATTACTGAAATTGCTTCAACGACTTCGACTTTACAGTCTCTTCTCGCTGCGAGTGAAAGGATTTTCGAATTTCTAGATGAAAAAGAAGAGGAACCGGATCCTAATCCTGCGAAAGAGATAAAGGATATTAAAGGTGAGGTCGAATTCCATAATATTAATTTTAGTTATTTAAAAGATCGTCCAGTAATTCGTGATTTTAGCGTTAAGGTAAAGCCCGGCATGAAAGTAGCTATCGTTGGCCCGACCGGAGCCGGAAAAACGACGATAATTAATCTTTTGATGAGATTTTATGATCCAGATTCTGGTTATATTACGATCGATGGGGTACCGACGAAGGAGATGAAGCGCGCTGACGTGCGTAAACTATTTGGGATGGTGCTTCAGGATACCTGGCTATTCTCTGGGTCCGTAGTAGAGAATTTACGTTACGGAAATCAACACGCAAGTCTAGAAGACATCAAACAGGCAGCTAAGGCTAGCAACGTTAATCATATTATAGAGGCCCTGCCGAAAGGTTATCATTCTGAAATCTCAGAGGATTCTGATAATATTTCAGCAGGAGAAAAGCAACTTCTCACTATCGCTAGAGCAATGGCTGCAAATCCCCCGATGATGATACTAGATGAGGCTACCTCCAATGTAGATACGCGTACGGAACAATTAATTCAGGATTCATTTGAAAAATTGACCCACGGGCGAACGTCGTTTGTAATCGCGCATCGGCTTTCAACAATTCGTAATTCGGATTTAATATTAGTCATGCGAGACGGAAATATTATTGAACAAGGGAATCATGATGAACTACTAAAGAAAGATGGTTTCTATGCCGAATTATATAATTCGCAATTCGCAGAAGGATAATTAATTCTTTTAGACCGACTTAAGTTTTATCAACATAGCCTCTAGAAGTACAGGTTGACTCATCATCAGAGTGGGGGGGCGGAGGATAGTGGCCTCCGAAAAATCGAGAATGTTGATTTTATATTTCCTAAGTTCATGCCAGCAGAGAAGAATATGTTAGCGAAGATTCTTGACTAAGCTTCCGGAGGGGGCTAATTGTTTTATATAGTTATATGTTTTTGAAAACTTTTTGTAATGTTGTTTGATTTTTTTAACGAACACACCTAATCGTGGCAGCTTCGTCTTTCGTCGCACTATAAGTACCAGGATAAGCATACGAGGAGATCGAAAGCATAAGTGAAGTCATGGAGTTATTTCCCGTACTGGACCAGAAATAACCTGAAGAGCCGACCTCGGGAACGATCATTTGTCTGTGGCTACCGGAGACCATAAAGTTGTTTGGGTAATCTCTGAAAGCAGCCACGGCAGTCTTATTATTTGCATTTGTTTCCGAATCTTGATAATAACTATTATTAGCCGGAGCAAACCCCATAATATTAACCCCGAGAGACCAGAGCTCACTATTCGCCGCATTATCCGAGTTGCCACCCTTTGGCAAATGCCAGCCATATGGGCAGATGGACGTCGTGGTAATAGATTGGTTAAGGGTATTATAGTAGGATGTATCCGCAATGGCGGCTGCCCAAGTGTAATAATTGCCTACGGAATATATACGAGAGGTGGTATTACTCCAGCTAGTCATATTGGCGACAGGACTTGCTGTATGCCGATTATCGTAGCGCGGAAAACGATAGGCGACGCCATTTCCTGAAATCGTAAACGCCGTAGAACCATCTGTGCTATATAGACTGTTAGCTGTAGTGCCACTAATATTTCCAGTTTCCGGATCGGCTAATCCGATAAAGCTAGAATTATAGCCTTGCGCTAAGGTTCCGTCTGAGTTATGCGCTGCGGTATTGTCTAGTCTTAGGTTTTCTACCATCCAACATTTACCATCTTTTAGTTTAGCGACGGCGTAGACGTTATTGTCCCTTTGGTCTCTTAGTGCGGTCATTGTACCTATCGGCATAGTAGAGTTGTTTGGACAGGTAAAGCTCTGAAGATCGCCGGCACTCGGTACCCAGACAGCGTAAAGAGCGAGACCTGGGTTAGAACCAGAATACTCTCCATTGGGGAAAGTAAGTATAGTATTAGGACCGTAGATATGATAACCAGCATTAACGCCAGTTCCATTCCCGTCCACATCGTTCTCGTTTAAGACCCAGTCATATTTGTCAGACCAGCCGGCAAAGCCGTAGCCTGAGAGTTGAAAGTTAGAGCCCCAAAGTTCAGCACGTTGCCATTGGGCGTTTATTTCTTGATTACTCATAGTAGTGGGTGAATTAGCTCCGCTATCACTATAGCAAATGTAGCCAGATGGACAGGATATAGGAGCTGGGGTTGGGACGGGATTTGCTACGGCAATGAAGTTAATGACGTTGTTATAGGTTCCGGAGAGTTGGTCACCAGAGGCTTTAGCGGCGATTTTGAACTTAATAGAATCGCCAGATGCTGAAGAGACTGGATCGTTAGAAGATTTTAATGTGGCTATATTTGTTTCATCATCGTAGAGAGGAAGACCGTCATAGTTAGTCCAAGTAGTATTAGTACCATTATTTAGGCTTTCGTCTAGGTATGAGTAGGCCCAAGTGTTGTTTTCTAGGTTAGTATTACTAGCAATACTGGAGCCGAAGGCTACAGAAGTAAATTTGTTAGAAATGTTACTATCGTTATGTTTTAGGTCTCTAGTTGTATAAGTTGTACTGTTACCTACGGTAGCGTTTAATGTGTAGCCTGCAACGCTATTAGTTAAAACACTTACCGTAATAATGTTACTATCGTCCGAAGTGCCCGGAGCAAGGTTGGGAATAACAAGATTAGAAGAAGAGAGGTTGATTTGGATGGAAGGGTTAAAAGTAAAAGAGACGCCAATGTCTTGAGAGAAGGTTACGGCGTGAGTTAGGTTAGTAGTACTAAGACTAAGGAGAGTTAAACTTAACAATAAAATTAAAGATTTTGTATGACGTTTCATGGTTTTATTATAGCATAAACATTTTATATGTTAAGTTCTTTTTTAACTAAACTAAATACTTCCTCAATCGTACCAGAAGCGTCGGTTGTCGTTAAGCTATTTTCTTTTGCGATTTTAAGATAAGCCTTATTGATTTTTTGCTGGAATGAGTCGCCCTTAGATTTCCAGACTTCTTTTTTTCGGTCCCAGTTTTTATCAGTCTGGGTTCCGAGACGTTTTTGCTGTTCTTTTTCACTAATAGTTAAAAGGATAATTTTATCAGGATGAAAATACGGTTCCGGCATAACGAGTTTATGAAGCCTCGTTATAAGCGAGCGACTCACTCCGCCGCCGTATCCTTCGTAGACCAAAGTCGAGAACCAATTACGTGTCACAATAACAATATCGCCATTTTTTAAAGCCGGCTCGGCGAGTTTACGCCACTGTTCGTAGCGATTGACTAAGTATAACAATACGCGGGTACGGTGGTCGATATCTTGTTTCGAGCCATAATTTAGACGCGCAATTTCGGCGATAAATTCATCTTTGCTAGCGGTTCCAGATTCGGCATAAGTTACAACTTTTTTACCTTGGGCTTCGAAATACTCTTTTAAAAGAGAGGCTTGAGTATCTTTTCCGGTACCGTCTTGACCTTCGATCACTATATACATTATTTGTCTCCCCTATGTGCGTCGTCCGTTGATGTTAAATATTTTTCATAACACGCCGGACACAGTGCGCGGTATTCAACCTTGCTTTTTCCGTCATCAATTAATATGTCCGGGCCGTCGGTAACTAATTTGTCATTCAAAAATCGACAATTTAAGGTCGCTTTATGTCCGCATTCACATATCGTCTTAATCTCTTCGATATCATGTGCAATTTGGAGCAGCCTCGTGGCACCTTCGAACCCTCCGTCTTCACGTCGAAAATTTAGTCTTAGGCCATATGCCATGACCGGAATATTTAATTTTATCGTGACTAACATTAGCTGATCAACCTGTTCCTGCGTCAAGAATTGCGCCTCA
>JAGCAL010000060.1 GCA_017652715.1 Candidatus Saccharimonadota bacterium
AGATATTCTGTTGCATTTTTTAAGTATATGTGGTATTATAAACACATATATTAATTTAATGAAGCAGTTTTAGGGAGGTTTCCTGACCGATAGTCGGTTCATAATTCCCTGGAACTAAGAGAAAGGAAATCATAATGACTGTAAAAGTCGATATGAAAGCTCTACTAGAAAGTGGCGCACATTTTGGCCACAAAACTAGTCGTTGGCATCCTAAAATGGCGCCATATATTCATAGTAAGCGCCAAGATGCACATATTATTAACCTAGAAAAGACCGTCGAGTCTTTAGAGAAGGCTTTGCCTGAAATTACAAAAATTTCTAAGAATGGCAAAAAGATTCTCTTTGTCGGGACTAAGAAACAGATGAAGGATATCGTAAAAGAAGCCGCTGAGGCTTCCGAGATGCCTTACATGACTGTGCGTTGGGTTGGCGGTACGCTTACAAACGTAGAAACCATTAATCGTCAAATCAAGAAGTTGAAAGATCTCGAACGTCGTATGGCTTCTGGGGAGCTAGAAAACCGCTACTCGAAGCTCGAAGTTCAAAGATTCCAAGAAGAAATCGATACTTTAAACGAGCGCTATGGCGGGATTAAAGACCTAACCGAGCAACCGGCCGCGATTATCGTTGTCGATGCTCTTGAAGATAAGAACGCAATCAAAGAAGCGAACGGATTAAATATTCCGGTATTCGCGATTACCGATACAAACGTTGATCCGTCGAATATCGACTACGTCATTCCGTGTAATGACGACGCAATTAAGGCAACAAAACTAATCCTTGATTATTTTGTTGAAGCTATAAAAGAAGGTAAAAAATAGGAGGCAAAATGGCAGACACTAAAGTTTCAATCGAAGATATTAAAAAGTTAAAAGAGCTTTCGGGCGCCGGTTTAACTGATGCAAAGCAGGCCCTCGTCGAAGCAAAAGGTGATTTCGACAAGGCTCTCGAGATGATGCGCAAAAAAGGTCTAACTAAGGCCGAGAAGCGCGGTGATCGTGAAACCCGTGAAGGTCTCGTCGATGCTTATATCCACGACGGCCGCCTAGGTGCGATTGTCGAAGTAAACTGTGAAACCAGTTTCGTCGCTAAGACTGATGAATTTAAAACCTTGGCCCATCAAATCGCCATGCAGGTTGCTTCGATGAACCCGCTTTACGTTTCAGAAAATGACATTCCAGAAGAAGCCAGAAAAGCTAAGATTAAAGAGCTAGAAGCAAGCTTCAAGGGCCCAGAAAATATGAAGGATCAGATTTTGGAAGGTCAGATGAAGAAAGCTTTTGCTGACAAGGTTCTCATGAATCAACCATACATTCTTGACGATTCTAAGACGGTAGAGCAATTCATTAAAGAAGCTATCGCTAAGACCGGTGAGAATATCACAATTCGCCAATTCAAGCGAATCGAGCTTGGCGTTATTGAATAAATAGCCAAAATAAAATCAGGCACCCTCGCAGTAGTGCCTGATTTTTTGTTTCAACCTTTCCCTTTTAGCGTTTCTTTCCTTGATGTCCTTTTGCTACAAATACGATACCAGAGATACCAGCTAAGAAGAAGATTATTAGTCCAGTAATCAAGTAATCAGTTTTAGAGATATTTAGTCCAACGAAGAATCCACCAGTATTCGGTGCGCTTTCGCCGCCAGCGTCTGGTACCGGGATAACCGGGGCCTTGTAATCCACATCAGTATAATATGGAGGTGCTAGAGGTTCCCCAGCGTCATCAATCGCGATAATCTCTATGGTATATAAGCCATCTGGGATTTCGTTACCCACGAATGGCAGAGTGACGGAGGTCTGCGGACGAGGCACGTTGGTCGGTGAGAGTGATTCGATTAAGTTACCGTCTTTATCGTAAACATTAATCTGGATATGATCAATATCCTCGTTGTCAGTGTCGTAATCCAGGTCGACAACTACATCTCCGGTATTTGGATCCTGGTTGGCTTCGCCAGTTACCGGAGCGAACGAAAACTCGACAAACTTTTCTACTGGTACTTCATCGTCTCCCATACCAGCAAGCTTAACGACGAAATCGCCATACCCATAATCGGCAAGATTAATCGGAATACTATTGGAGCCAAACCGACCTTCAGGGCTAAAGGTATGGGTGAAAGTTCCTAAATCAATAGTATGTGTATTGCCATCTAAATCTGTATATTCCAATGTAGCTGTTACTGTTTCAATATGCTCAAAATCATAATCAATTGACTGGTCAGGGTTGACCAAAATCTGATCGTTGGTCGGGTGCTTTATCGTAATATTACCAGCCTCCCCAACTACTCTTACGGTTAATGTATCTGTCATGCTAGTCGACGTAGCCGCTAGCGCGCCTGGGCCGGGCATAAGTACGGCAACAACCGTCATCGCAGAAACCACCAATAGCCCTGCGAGCCCAAGTATTTTCTTTTGTGTCTTTTTCATACTCTACACTCTCTTTTTTATGTTTAATGTTTATTTGGATTTCGTAAATTTGCCCTAGATAGCCAATCTAGAACGGCGTTCTTTACGTTTCCTGAGAACCATTATAATCCATATGGTTAAAATTGTCAATAGTAAAATTGTCAAAATAACTAACCAAACCGGAATTAAGAAGATGGTCTTAGAAATTGTTTCTGAAGTTTCGCCAGCCTCTACTGTCCAAGTGACATTATAAATACCAAAACTCGGTGTATCCTTTAATTCATTAGCGATTAATAGTTCAGCTTCAGGAATGATTGAAATTCGGCTATCGGCGATTTCAAAGTCACCCCCTCCAATAATACTTTGAACCGTCAATTTTCCAGTTGCAGTAAAATCTACGTTCCCGTTATTCTTAACCTTAGCAGAGGCGTAAAAATTATTGCGAGTCGCACCGTTTTCAGTAACACTCTGCTCGATTTTCATATTAGAAATTTCTGCGGAAGTCACAGTCTCGCCCTCGGTAGAACGCCCATAAACGATAAGTCCAGGGCTAGCCTCAGTACGAATTCCACCCGCCGAGCTTGCCTCGGACAAAGTGTGAGCGAAGATAACAGCATACTGGCCGCCAGCCGGAATATTATTTGGAGTAGAAATTCGGTAGTTAACCGTCAAGGCATTATGCGCGTCGATTGAAAATACTGTTTTATCAACATAATCACCGTCATTGTTACGGAAAGTGATCCAGCGCGAAATCTGGGTGAAATTATTTTCATTATTAAAACCGAGCTTATACGTATCTTCCTCGTCGGAATAAACATACGAATATGGCGCCGCATAAACCTCGACCCTAATTGGTGACCCGCCGTCGTTCTTAACCTCGAAATTACTATCATAAGTCGAATTAGAAGAGATTTGTAGAATTTTACTTACTGGCGTTAAGCTAATACTGGTTCCAGTACTAGCCCCCTCCTCATCAGCATAAGCATTACCTAATGTTACGAAAACTAAACCAAAAATTACAGCTAGACTTAGTGCTGATATTCTCGCAATTATCTTTTTCATTTACCTCCTTTTATTAATAATGGCATCCTAAATACTACGGAATTAAACTCTATTATAACACAGTTAATCGCTCGATTTGAAAATTACTTAAGTTTTTATATAATTATCTATAATTCGGTTCAACTGATCAGTAATATTCTTAAAATCACAATTAAGGTCTAAATTCTTCACACTAATACGATTCCCGTCCATCTTGTAATCTCCGTCCGGTTGCACTGCGGCCGTCGTCTTTGCGTAAAGTAG
>JAGCAL010000061.1 GCA_017652715.1 Candidatus Saccharimonadota bacterium
GAAAAAGCCGAATTTACTAAAACGGCGCAAGACATTAAAACCATCACTGACTATGTAGATTTTCTCAAATTAGACCGCAAGCTATTTTCTACTCAAAAACAAAAGTGATATAATAAGAATATGAATTTTATTACCCTAGAACCAGAACAATTCAGGGAATATGCTCAAAAATCTCCCTATAAATCCTTCTATCAAACCCCAGAAATCGCCAAACTCCGCGAAAACAGCGGCTGGACCCCCTATTATTTTGGTGTAGAAAGTAGTGGCAAACTCCTTGCCGCTTCTATGGTAGTAGCGAAACCTGCTTTCCTTGGCAAATCCATCTATTACGCTCCCGGCGGGCCCTTGTTAGATTTCGAAGACGCAGACCTCACAGGCTTCTTCATGAAAAACCTCAAATCCTACGCCAAGTCTCACAACGGCTACATCGTCCATATCGAGCCATATTATGAGCTCGTCGAACGTGATCGCCACGGCGAAGTAAAAGAAGGTGGCTTCAACTATAAAAATGCGCTTAATAATCTCAAAAACGCCGGCCTCATCCGCCTGCCAGAATCTGATGAACCTAAATATTCCTTTGTCCTAGATATCAAAGGCCACACCGCTGAACAAATATTTGCCGACATGAAGAGAAACACTAGAAACCACATTAGAAAAGCCGAAAAAATGGGCGTAAAAATCCGCGAATTAAAGAGGGAAGAACTCGGCATTTTCAAACAAATCACCGAATCTACCTCCAACCGCCGCAACTTCACCGACAAGCCCCTGTCATATTATGAACAGATGTACGACCTCTTCCATGGTCGTGGCGAAGTAAAATTTATGATGGCAGGGGCACCAGAAGATGCTCTTTCGAGGAGCATGTTTGCCGACGTGGCAAACGCGGAGCGACCGAGCCCCGTAACGACGGGCGCGAGGGAGCGTTCCGAGAAAGACGCATCTTTGGTGCCCTTATCGGTAGGAATGTTCATGCTCTACGGCGATGAGGTGATATATCTGTTTTCCGGTAGTGATGAGAAATATATGAAGGATTACAACGCCCAGTATTTAATCCAATGGCACATGATCAAATACGCTGTCGAGCATGGCTTCAAGCGCTACAATTTCTACGGCATCCAAGGTTTACCTGACAAATCCAGCAAAGATTACGGTATTTATGACTTCAAAAAAGGCTTCACCTCTGACGAAACCGGCCATGTCACCGAACTTATCGGCGCCCACGAACTACCGGTAAACACCATTTTCTATCAGTTACACAAACTATTAAGCAAAATTAAACATTAAGGAGGTCTATGTCCAGCAAAGTATATTTCACCAAACAAATCACCCCGGAATCCCTCATCAAAATCTATGAAACACTCGGAGCAGATTTGAGGGGCAAAGTCGGCGTCAAAGTCAGTACCGGCGAAGCCGGCGCCAAGGGCTATCTCAAAGCCGACCTCATCGCGCCACTAGTCCAGAAACTAAACGGCACCATCATCGAATGTAACACCGCCTACCCCGGCAAACGCACCAACACTAAAGAGCACATCAGAGTCGCCGAAGACCACGGTTTTACTAGTTTTGCCGACGTTGATATCATGGATGCTGATGGTGATTTTAAAATTCCAGTAAAGAATGGCAAACACCTAAAATATGATCTCATCGGCAACAACTTCGCAAATTACGATAGTATTTTAAATCTAGCCCACGGTAAAGGCCATATCATGGGCGGTTTTGGTGCCAATCTCAAAAACCAATCCATTGGTATTGCCTCGAGAAAGGGTAAGGCCTACATTCATTCTGCTGGCAAAACTACTAGTCCCAAACTCTGCTGGGTTTCCAAGCACGAGCAAATTGATTTCATCGAATCTATGGCCGAAGCCGCCACGGCTGTCGCTGACTATTTGAGAGAAAACGGCAAACCTATCGCCTATATCATCGTCGCAAACGCCCTCTCTCTAGACTGCGACTGCGCCGAAAACCAAGGCGACCCAGTCATGAAAGATATCGGTATCTTCGCCTCGCTGGATCCTGTTGCCAATGACCAAGCTTTCATCGACGCCATCTGGGCATCCAAGGACCCAGGCGCCAAGCAGCTACAAGAACGAATTGATTCTCGCGAAGGTCGCGCCATTCTCCCTTACGCCGAAACTCTCGGCCTCGGCACCCGCGAATATGATTTGATAAAAATCCAATAATCCTAAAAACTACTTTACAAATCAAAAAATGTGCTATAATAGAATTACGGCACCCCATCAGCATCGCAAAAAAGGGAAACATCTAGACCCAAGCATTTCCGCGATAAAAAAGGCGTCGTAGGTATTCGTCGTGGAATAATCCCTTTGGATGTTTATGATGGAGTGTCGCAGCCTACGGCGCCTTTTTTGTGTTATAATTTATTTATGAATCAGACCGGTCTCACCAAAAAACAAGTCCAAGCTAGAATTTCCGAGGGTAAGGTCAATCAAGCCCCTCGCAAAAATCAGACCACAATCACCAATATCATCCTCCGAAACACCTTCACTATCTTTAATCTCGTCAACCTTATCCTCGCCCTCATGATTATCTCAGTCGGTTCTTACAAGAACCTTCTTTTTGTTTTGATTGCCATCGCGAACACCCTTATCAGTATTATCAACGAAATCCGCGCTAAAAAAACCGTCGACAAAATGCGTCTTATTTCTGAACAAAAACCCACCGTCATCAGAGATGGCAAAACTCAGCAAATCCCTGGGGACCAAATTGTCGAAGGCGACCTCCTTGTCTATTCTCTCGGCGACCAAATCCTCGTTGATTGCAAAATCATCGAAGGCTCAGTCGAAGTCAACGAATCTTTCATCACTGGCGAACAAGACAATATCACCAGGGCAAAAGGCGCCAAACTTATTTCTGGCTCCTTCATCGTTTCCGGCACCTGCAAAGCCGAAGCTACCGCTGTCGGCAAAGACAGCGAGCTAAACAAACTCGAATCCAGCGCCCACGTCATCAAAACCGCCGATTCCAAGCTCTTCAAACTCATGAATAACATCGTCAAATACATCAGCTTCGCGCTCATTCCTATCGGCGCCCTCCTTCTCTGGAGCCGCTTCCGTGTCGAAACCACAGACACCACCACCGCCGTCACTAGCACCGTTGCATCTCTTATCAACATGATTCCAGAAGGTCTCATCCTCTTAACCAGCTCTGTTCTCGCTCTCGCAACCATCCGGCTGAGTAAAAAGCAGGTCCTCGTCCAAGACCTCTATTCCATTGAGACACTCGCTCGTGTCGATACCATCGCTCTAGATAAAACCGGCACCCTCACTTCCGGCAAAATGAAGGTTCACGACTATACCCCCATCAAAAAATCCTTTGAAACGGCCCTAGCATCGATTCTAAGCCACCAAACCACCGAAAATGCTACCATAAGCGCTTTGAAGCAAAAGTTCTTAAAAACTACCAATAATCAAGAAATAGACGATATCATCAATATCATCGATTTCTCCTCCGAACGCAAATGCTCCGGCATCGTCACAAGAAACGCCACCTACCTCCTTGGCGCCGTCGATTTCGTCACCGACGATGAGGAAATCATCAAAAAAGTCCAATCCGCTTCCGCCGGCTACCGCACCCTAGCCGTAGTCAAGTGCGAGGAATACCCAAAGGGCGCAGGAAATAGCTTATCGAAGGGGGTTCGGAGCGCGGCAGCGCGAGAGGTAGCGCCGGCCGCCCGTGGCGACGGGCCGGCCGGACGCGCCCCGAGAGAAGCTATTTCTGCGTCCTCTATCGAATTACTAGGCTTCATTCGCCTCGAAGACGAAATCCGTCCTGATGCTAAGCAGATTATCAAGTATTTCTACGATAACGACATCGCCGTGAAGATTATCTCTGGCGATGACCTCGAAGCCGTCACCAAAATCGCCACTCGCGTCGGCGTTAGAGACCTAAACGGCATCAACCTCTCCGACTTCAAATCTCCAGATTACGACAGACTAGTTCAAGACTACTCGATTTTCACTCGTGTCACCCCAGCCCAGAAAAAGCACCTCATCGCAGCTCTGAAAAAACAGGGAAACACCATCGCCATGACCGGTGATGGCGTCAACGACATTCTGGCTATGAAAGAAGCCGACGTTTCAATTGCTATCGGCGAAGGCTCCGATGCCGCCCGTAGAAGCGTCAAACTCGTCCTCTTAAACTCCGGCTTCGAATCCGTCCCATCCATCATCGACGAAGGCCGTCAGTCTATCAACAACTTAGAGCGCTCCACCGCCCTCTTTCTCGCCAAAACCATCTACGCCAGCATCCTCGCCATCATTTTTATCTTCATCCCCATTAAATACCCCTTCTCTTCACC
>JAGCAL010000062.1 GCA_017652715.1 Candidatus Saccharimonadota bacterium
AAGAAAAAGATAGGGATCGGGGTGAAGATGCGCTTGCTGAATACGAAAAAGTACGCCCGGGCGTGGTGAAAGATCTAGAAAAAGCGCGTGTGATGGCCGAAGCCGGCGATGCGGATAGAACTGAAGCCGCAAAAAATAGAGGAGTCATATATGATGACAATGGCGAAAGTCGCCCCTTATCCGAAAAGTTCGAAGAAGCTGCAGATCAAGCTGAAGAAGAAGCGGGTATGAAATATGACGAAGAAAAAGAGAGAATAAAACATAAAGAGGCGCTTGCAGAATACGAAAAAGAACGCCCGGACGCGGTGAAAGATCCAAGAGAAGCATGGTATATAGCTCATAAGACAAATTTTTCTAGAACTCAAGCCGCGCTGCATAGAGGTAACCACCAAAGATATCATATCAACGGTGAAACAACTGATAATATATCGAGATATTATGAGGCACAAGCGGATAAAGAAGAAATTGAAGCAGCTAGAGAATACGCTGAGAAAATGGCCGAAATCGATAGAGGACGAGTAAAGGATCCAGAAAAAGCGCGGGTCATGGCTGTGGCGGCCGATCCGTTCCATACTGAAGCGATAAAGGCTAAACAAGAAGCCCGAGATGCCTTAGAGATAGGAGATGATGCTTCTATTAAAAAAGCCGAATCTAAAATGGAAGAAGCAAGGAAAGCCGAAGCCAGTGCAAAACAAGCCACGCAAGAAGCGGAACGTAGATACGACCAGATAGAAGAACTTAAAAGCAAGATAGACGATATTAAGATAGGCGGTTAATTCGGTAAGATACTGCTATTTCGAAACACAAAAAATCCACCCAACAAAGGTGGATTTTTGTAACCGAACAAATAAATTATTTGTTCATCTTTTTTTCGGTATTAACTTTAGGGCTTTCAACTAACCCTTTCTTTTTTAGGGTTCGGAGAGCCGAAGTAGAAATATTGCACTTAACCTTTTGGCCATTAATAATCAAAGTCCTCTTAGAAACATTAGGTTTAAAAACCTTACGAGTATGTCTTTGAGAGAAGGAAACGTTATGACCGTACATCTTACCTTTACCGGAAATTTCACAAATAGCCATCTTATTTCTCCTTTACCGTACTTACGATTTGTTTAAACGCCTCTGGATTATTCACGGCAAGATCAGCTAGAACCTTACGGTCTAAGTTAATATTCTTAGCTTTCATACCAGCGATTAGCTGGGAGTAGGAAAGACCAAGCTCGCGTGAAGCGTTATTAATGCGTGTAATCCAAAGAGCACGAAGGTCGCGCTTGCGATTACGACGGTCGCGATAGCTATATTGTAAGGCCTTAATTACGCCCTGCTTACCGAGCCGATAACTGCGGCGACGGTAATGTTGCATACCCTTAGTCTTTAATAATAATTTCTTGTGTTTTGCTTGCGCTGCAGCACCTCTTTTAATTCTCATAACTAAACCCCCAACGCTTTCTTAATATTTTTCTCAATTTTCCCACCAACAGTAGCGGAAGTCTTCATATTGCGCTTCCTAGCTTTAGATTTTTTTGCGAGAATATGATTCCCGAAAGCTCGCTCACGTACAATCTTACCAGAACCGGTAATCTTGATACGCTTAGCAGTACCTTTATGCGTCTTTAATTTCGGCATAATACTTTTCCTTTATTTATAGTTAATATTATGTATGACAACGTCATACGAAGGTGCGACCAGAAGACCGTGGAAGTAGGAAATTACTTCTTCCGAATCTATTCTAGTTATTTTTTGCGAACTTGTACTGACAAGTTCCGACCGCTCATCTGCGTTCTACCTTCTTCTACGATATCTTCACCAAGAAGACCAATCACTTTACCAAGTAGCTCAGTTCCGATTTCCTTGTGTGCCATTTCGCGACCTTTAAATATAATCATAATCTTTACACGGTCGCCATCATCGAGAAAGCTTCGCATTTTACGGATCTTAATGTTAAGGTCGTTATCAGAGATTTTTAGACCAATTTTCATCGTTTTAAGCTCAGACTGTTTTTCGCGAGCCTTCTTACGATTCTTGGCCTCCTCTTTCATTTTTTGGTATTGAAACTTACCCCAATCAATGATTTTCACGACCGGAGGATTAGCGCTAGCGGCAATTTCCACTAGGTCCACTCCCTGTTCATTCGCGAGAAGCTGCGCCTCTTTGCTTGACATTATACCAAGCTGTTCGCCAGACGAACCAATAACTCGGACCCTCTCATAGCGAATTTCTCCGTTAAGGCGTGTCCGTGAATTGTTTTTGATAGTAGTCCTTTCTTCTCTTGAATTAACCTGTGAATATTATAGCAAACTCCGAAGAAAAATACAATAGCAAAATTCCTCCTAAAACATTCTACCGCCTTCGGTAAGTAAGCGCTTCGGCGAGGTGGTTTTGTTTTATCGTATCGGAACTATCTAAATCGGCTATGGTTTGCGCAACCTTAATTGTTTTAAAATATGAGCGAGCGGAAAGATTAAGCTTTTCTGAAGCGGAAGCTAAAAGCTTCTCGGCAGCGGGTTCTAATTTTAGTTTTTGCGAGACTTCAAAAGACGAAAGGGAACTATTATAAACGCCACCCGTGCCGTAACGAGCTTTTTGACGTGCAATTGCCCCTGTTATAGTATTTTTTACAACAGTATGCTCGTAATCGGTATCCGGTAAATCTTCTCTAAGCGTCGTATTATCTACCTTATCTACGATGACATTCATGTCAATTCGATCAAATAGCGGTCCAGAAAGCTTTTTCTGATAATTTTGTATTTGAATTTCAGTACATTTACATTCGTGAGTAGGATCACCTAGGTATCCGCAAGGGCATGGATTCATAGTAGCTACCAGCATAAAATCGGCCGGATAAACAGATTTTTTGTTGGCCCGAGATATAGAAATCTCCTTATCTTCCAGAGGTTGACGGAGCGCCTCGAGAACCGAGCGAGGAAACTCCGGAATTTCATCAAGGAACAAAATACCCTTATGCGCCAAGGAGATTTCACCCGGAGTTGCTCCAGCACCACCACCGATTATAGAGGTTGCGCTCGAGGTATGATGTGGATTACGAAAAGGGCGCTTCGTAATAACTTCATCTGTAGAAAGACCGGCAATCGAATAAATTTTAGTGATTGCCACCATCTCGTCTGAAGTTAAAGCCGGTAGAAGATTAGCGGCCGCTTTAGCTAGAAGTGTTTTGCCAGCCCCTGGGGGACCAGAGATTAAGATATTATGATGTCCAGCAATCGCGATTTCCATAGCACGTTTAGCGAGTTTCTGACCTCTTATGTGGTCGAGAATCGGCGTACAAACGGAAGAATCGGAATTCGCTATGGCAGTAGCTTCTTTGCTAGCTAGCCTTAGAGTAAGCTGATTTTTTAACGCTAAATAAAGATTCTGGAGGGTATCTACTCCATAAATCGCAATACCAGATATTAATGATGCTTGCGGTATATTTTTTGCCGGGATATAGATTTCTTGATACCCGGCAATTTTGGCAGCTTCCACGATATTAATTATGCCTTTAATTGGCCGTATTTCGCCGTTTAAGGACAGTTCGCCCACGAAAGCCTTACCTACTGTGTCATTTTTGATTAACTGCCCAGACAACGTTAAAATGGCTAAAGCAATCGGGAGATCTAAATACGCGCCATCTTTCAGAAGTTCAGCCGGAGCAAGATTAATAGTCACCTTTTTATCAGGGAAAGAAAAGCTAGAATTAACAATTGCGCTTCTGACCCGATCTTTTGCCTCGTTTATAGTTTTATTTGCCATACCGACAATATTAAAAGCTGGTAGACCCTTATTCATATCACCTTCAACTTCGACCAGCTTACCCTCGAAGCCATAAGGTACCACCGAATGTATTTTACTAATCATGGGCCCTTATCTAACATGATAATAGTAAAACTTCAACCCTCGGATTCCGTCTACGCTTTTTTATTTTATTTTTTATGATTCTTAAAATAATCATAAAAAATAACACTTATGTTTAGAGTAAAAAACTTGTGGAAAACTCCACAAAAAATA
>JAGCAL010000003.1 GCA_017652715.1 Candidatus Saccharimonadota bacterium
ATTGATTTCTGCAGAATGGGGAGTATCTATAACGTTTGATAGAGTACAGGCGGAGGGGACGATGACGGAGGCGTTAGCTGTAACTGTTTCGGCGTTTATATTAGAACTACTTAGAAAGATGCCGGTGGCGAGAGTTAAACTAAACAAACCTGCCGGCAAAAGAAAATACATTTTTGACCTTTTCATAGCTTCATTTTAGCATAAACTTTATAAATCTCACAAAAAATCTAAAATTATCTTAAAAATTCCAATTTAGCACTCTTGCATTATGACTGCTAGTGTGCTACAATAGAGGTAGAAATTAGCACTCGGCTAGTCGGAGTGCTAAAAATTAAACGAAAGTGAGGAAAAAATGAGTAAAATAATCGGTATAGATCTCGGAACTACTAACAGCGCCTTCGCTTACATGGTAGCTGGGAAACCCGAAGTAATAACAAACGCCGAAGGCGATCGTACTACCCCTTCGGTAGTAGCCGTAACAAAAAAAGGCGAACGCCTTGTTGGTAAAGTTGCCCAACGCCAAAGAGTTACGAACCCGAAAAATACTATCTACGGCATAAAACGCTTAATTGGTCGTAAATATAATGATAAAGAAGTTGAACACGACCGTGAGATTAGCCCTTATAAAATCGTTAAAAAGGGCAACGGCGTTGCCGTTGAAATGGACGGAAAAGAATATACTCCTGAAGAAATCTCCGCGATGGTTCTATCTAAGATAAAAGCCGACGCCGAAGCCTTCCTTGGCGAGCCAGTAACCGAAGCAATTATTACCGTTCCGGCCTATTTCGATGATTCCCAACGTCAAGCGACAAAAGACGCCGGTAAAATCGCTGGTCTCGAAGTAAAGCGTATTATTAACGAGCCGACTGCCGCAGCTCTCGCCTATGGTCTCGAGTCTAAAAAAGACGAAAAAATTGTCGTCTTCGACCTTGGTGGTGGTACATTCGATGTTTCTATCCTAGAACTCGGCGACGGTGTCTTCGAAGTTATGTCGACAAACGGCGATACTCATCTTGGCGGTGAAGACTTCGATAATATTATCGTAAACTACCTCGTCGACGAGTTTAAAAAAGAATCCGGTATTGATATTAAAAACGATCCAGCCGCTATGCAACGCGTAAAAGATGAAGCCGAAAAAGCAAAGAAAGAATTGTCTTCTAGTACTTCTACCGATATTAATCTTCCCTTCCTTTCCGCCGACGCCGACGGACCGAAACATTTCGAAACAACTCTGACCCGCGCTAAACTCGAAGAATTAGTATCCGAGCTCATCGACCGCCTAGCCGGCCCAGTCGAAAAAGCTCTGAAAGATGCTAAACTAAAAACTTCCGACATCGACGAAGTCGTTATGGTTGGTGGTATGACCCGTATGCCTGCTGTCGTCGAAAAAGTTAAAAGCATCTTCGGCAAAGACCCGATGCAGGGCGTAAATCCTGATGAAGTAGTCGCTGTCGGTGCCGCGATTCAAGGCGGTGTCCTACAAGGTGATGTAAAAGACATTCTTCTTCTCGATGTCACTCCGTTAACATTAGGTATCGAAACTATGGGTGGCGTCCGAACTCCGTTAATCGACCGTAATACTACTATTCCGACTTCTAAATCAGAAGTATTCTCTACTGCCTCCGATAACCAGCCACAGGTCGAAATCCATGTTCTCCAAGGCGAGCGCGAATTTGCTGCCGACAATAAATCTCTCGGTCGCTTCATCCTCGATGGTATTGCTCCTGCCCCACGCGGCGTTCCTCAAATCGAAGTTACCTTTAATCTCGATGCGAACGGTATCTTAAACGTTACTGCAAAAGATAAAGGAACCGGCAAAGAACAATCGATCACTATCCAAAACTCTGGTAATATGAGTAAGGAAGATATCGAAAAGGCCCAAAAAGAAGCCGAAGCCCACGCCGAAGAAGATAAGAAAAAGAAAGATTCTATCGATGCAAAAAACCACCTAGAAAATACTATCTACCAAGCCGAAAAAATGCCATCAGATTATAAGGACAAAATCAGCGACGACGACAAAGAGACCATTAAAAAAGCCGTCGAAGAAGCGAAAAAAGTCCTAAATGATGACAAAGCCGACAAGGAAAAATTCGAGGAAGCGACCAAAGAACTCTCCGATAAAATCATGCCTATCGGCGCAAAGCTCTACCAATCCGCTTCAGAAGACGCTAAAAAAGATGACGACAAAAAGTCCGATTCGAAATCTTCCGACGAGCCGGTCGAAGGCGAAGTCGTAGACAAATAATCCACACCCCCCAACAATAAATCCCCGACTAAATCGGGGGTTTATTTTTTAATCATTCATTCTATCACGGCACCGCCACGCACCTTATTGTAAAACCATATTCCCAACCCGGGATATGGTCTATCCATCCAGAGCTATATTCGACACCATCTTTTTTATTGCTACCAGGATCAGAATACCCAACCGTCGATGTCCAAAATGAACCGGAACCTCCTCGACTAAGATAATTATTATCCTGTCTATCATATTCCCAATCACCACTATAAACAAAATTATACGGGAAAGACAAAAACTCGTCTGTATCTAGCGCATCAAGATAAGTCTTAGAAGTATTGCCACCAAGTATTCCCCATAAACTATAAATACTTCCAGGAATAAAAGAAGTTATATCAGCGCTAGAATTAATATTTTTCATCACAGGAAGTCTCCAACTAGCAGGACAGATATCGCCTTCAGCCGATGGCGTCACTTGAATGCTTGCATCGTCATCCCAATACCATCTAAAATCAAAATCTCCGTATCCAGCCGTTGCGGCATATGCATTATAATACACTCCATATGAATACCATGATGCCGCATTTAAATCGGTCCAATCAATAGTTACGTTATGTGGAGAAGCCGTCAAGGCGCGATCAAGATTAGAAGTATTGTAAAGCACTCTATTATTACACGTAGCATCGCTAGGCTGCATATAATTATCGCACCACAAATCCGAAGATGAAACATTTGCTATTTCGGACAAGAATGACGCTTTTGGATTATTAGTATTGGATGAAGTAATATTAGCCGTGCCGAGATCTAATCTTAAATTTTCAATCATCCACCAGCTGCCATCAGATAGTTTCGTAATTGCATAGACCTCATTATCACGAACGTCTTTTAGGGCCGTCACATATCCAACTGGCTTTGATGCTAGAGTTGTACTATCAGAAAGTGTAGTCGTAAAGAGATTAGTTGTTTGAAAAGTCAGTTCCGTATTCCCGCTAGTTCTAGCTACCGGCACCCATACAGCATAAAGCGTTACTGCGTCATTACTATCAGCCTCCGACATAAACACTCCGTCTACATATACTGTCTCGTTAGGACCATATATTCCATCATTAGCAGCAAGCGTAGCAAAGTCAGTTGCAAAAGTACCACCATTCGGGTTTAACTGCGTAGTAGACCAACCGGCGAATCCATAACCAGCACGGCTGTAATTGCTTGCAGGAAGATTAACCTCATCTCCATACCGAATGCCATTATCTATATATTCCTGCCAATACATAGAATTAATCGTCGCCATCGAACCAGCAGTAGCCGAATTTCCATCAAATACTATTGAGATCGATCTATCTTCAACCCACACCGCATAAAGCGTAGAGCTAGCCGTAGTCGCCGTATAAGTATCTCCAGCGGAATATTCCGCAATCGTCGCCGAACTACTCTCGCTCCAACCTGTAAATATATATCCGTCTCTCGTCGGCTCGTCACTCGTAATCCTAAAGTTATACGAATCTCCCGTTACAAATCCCCGACCGGCGGCAGGCGCATTAGTTCCACCGTTCGCATTATAATTCAAAACCCAATTCACATTAGCATTCGACGGATGAACCATCATATACTTCACTTGCCCATAATAGGTCCCGGCGATCTGAGTAGACGAAATATAAACCTGATACGTCGCAGTAATAGTAGAACCGATAGCTAAAGTACCAGTATCAGTACCGGATGCCCTTGTAGCGACTAAAGTATGCTCGTTCGGAACAGTATGAAACGCATCAAAACCATTCTCTAAAGTAACCGGATAGGTCTGACCAGAATCAGCAGCAAGCTTCATCGCCCATTGCGAATTAGGCCCGCTCGTCAACGTACCCGTCGCTATATCGGTAGCGCTTCCCACCGTAGAACTAGTTAATACATTTGCACCATCAATGTCATTCGTATATCCTATAGCATATATAGCAAATCCCTCCGGATCATTACAAAAAGCCTTAATAGTAGTTAGTCCTACTGCCGAATTATATTGTCCGTTATTAATCGTCGCATTATGCGAATTTAAACCCGTACCGGAAAGCGTACAAGAAGACGGTATCGTAATAGTTACATCATCTACGTGGTCGTCGGCAGAGACAAACGCACTCGAAAGAACCGAACCTGAAACGAAAAGTGTACTGATAAGACCCGTCAAAAGCAAGCCGCACACAGATTCTCGCTTCGCTAAACTAACCATAATCTCATTATAACACAAATATTATTAATAATGCTGCTATTCTGTCCCGATTTGTTGTTCGGTTACCACTGTCTCTTCTGCTATCGGCTGAGTGTTTATTTCTTCAACCTTTGCTCCCTGAGTCGGCTCAGGTACCGGCACCGGTTCTACTTCTGGCGACTTCGGCTCAATATCTTCCGGCCTCTCTTCTTCCTTTACAAGTACCCCTCGGATATCCGAAGTATTATCCCACATCATAATAATCGCCATCGTTAATTCCATCATAATCCGAAGGAAAATATTACCAAATACCATCATCGCAAGCCCAACCCCAATCATCGGCAATATCGTCTCGTCACGACCTTGGCACATCACCACGACACTCATAATTGTAAGTAATACTGCTAAGAAAATGTATACAAACTTAATAATTCCCGAAATCAGAATCGAACGAAAATTCAAATATTCCCTCAACCATTTCATAAATCTTCCTCTCGGTGCCTTCTTTTTCTGTACTACTAACACAAACAAAAGAATCGCAACAACAAACGCTACGATCGTCGCCACGACCACAACACCGCCATTTATATTACTTAGCGGATTCGAATTATACGATCTACCCGAATTACCAGTACCCACTGTCGTGTATAAATTTTCAATATTCAATTCCTCGGTGTCCAAATCGGAATATGCTCTTTCCGTTTTGCTTGAATTCATCAAAGTATACATTTTTTCCTTTCAGTTTAAACATTAGCCTTATGAATTCATTGTACCATACTTTAAAAATCAATATGCTATAATATACCCATGAAAATTATCTTTCCCGAACTCGCCAACAACCCTATCGCCAAAGAAGCTATTAAATCTTTTCTGGACGTCGAGTTTATCCCTGCTGAAGACCTCGACACAGCCGTCGAAATGCTAAAAAATAAAGAAGCCGATTCTATGATTTCTGGTCTCGATCACTCATCTCGCGATGTCTTACTCGCCTATAAGAATCATCTTCCGCTTAAATCTGAGTTTTTCTCTAGTTGTTTTATCTGTGAAAAAGATGGGAAAATACTCGCCATTGCCGACGGCGGCGTTAACAAAGAACCGACTAAAGAACAACTTTATACTATCGTCGAAGATACTGCTGATACTTTTAAAAAATTTACCGGTGACATTCCTAAAATCGCCATGCTCTCGTATTCAACCAACGGTTCCGGCGGTAAAAACCCCGATCTCGAAAAATACGATTTCGTAATTAACAAAATCCACCAAAATCATCCCGATTATATAATTGATGGCGAAATGCAACTCGACGTCGCCGTAAACCCAGAAGTCTCCGCCAAAAAATTTCCGACTTCGAGAATTCAAGGCGACGCCAATATCCTCATTACTCCCGATTTAAACTCCGGTAACATCCTTTATAAATCTCTCGAACGTTTCGGCAGCTTCACTGTCGCCGGCCCTATTATCCAAGGCTTCACCATTCCCCTCGCCGATCTCTCCCGCGGCAGTACCGTAAACGACGTAATATTAACTATCAACGTAATTAAAATGTTACTTTCTCA
>JAGCAL010000063.1 GCA_017652715.1 Candidatus Saccharimonadota bacterium
TATTTAGTAACGATA
This sequence comes from Candidatus Saccharimonadota bacterium, assembly GCA_017652715.1. Lineage (GTDB taxonomy): Bacteria > Patescibacteriota > Saccharimonadia > Saccharimonadales > Saccharimonadaceae > Nanosyncoccus. The sequence goes on from JAGCAL010000063.1 coordinate 16, forward strand.
AAAGTCCCGAGCGAATGACCAACTAACACCAAAGGCGTTGGTAATTGTAGCTGCTCGATTGAAATGTGTAGTGCCTCAATCTGGTCTATATAATCATAATTCAACATATCGCTTTTCAAAGACTTACCTGAACCAAGCAAATCGAAAGTTACAAACCTCACATTCTTCAGAGAAGTCGTTCCCTCTAGATATTCTAAAGCGTTATTGTAAGTCGTTGAGTCCGAAGCAATACCATGGATAAAAACAACCGTCAGAACCGGCTCTTTTGATACAGAAAAGTCATGAGTCTTCTTTAATACTAGTTTTCTAGTTAGCATCATTTAAAAGCTCCGGCACCAAATTAACTAATTCGCGCACTACCTCTTCATAAGTCGTATCATAAGTTCGGAATCCGGCCGCAAACGCATGGCCACCTCCGCCGAAATATCCAGCGATTTTTTCAGCAATCGGCGCATCTGACGAGGTTCGAATCTTACCAGTCACCTTGCCATCAGGGTAAGTTTTTATTGCAATCGCGACGCGTACTCCTTCGACTAATCGCATCTCCTCTAAGATTAAAACATTCGGGTTATATTCGTCAGAATACTCGCGAATATCGTCCCACGGAATATGAACGGTAGCTAGCTTCCCATCAAGCGAATACTCGATACGCTTAATTAAGTCAGCCTTATAATCTAATATTCGTGGCGATTTCTTCATAAATTCGCGACGGCGTTCCTCTAATACCGAAATATCGGCTCCGAGTCTAGTTAAGTCGGCCGCTATCTCAAAAGTTTTGCCTGTAACTGACGAGCCCGTTAAGCCTAAAGTGTCAGACAAAATGCCCTGAAAGATCGCTTCTGCGGCTTCTTTTGTAATTTCTAAATTTTCTTCTTTGGCAATATGATAAATTATTTCAGCACACGCCGGCTTCTCTTCGATAATACTCTCATGCGGAAAATCTAAATCATCAGCGGTTTCGTGGTGATCAATTACAAGCACGGGTGCGCTATATAAACGATTACGAATCGCGGTATCATCTAACAATTTAGATAGTAGAATCTCAGCAGCCGTATCAACGATAATATAACCGTCAGCCTTAAAGTCGAATTCATTTGTTACGCGTGACCAATCAGTAAAATAATGTAGATACTTCGGGATATCAACTGGGCAATACAGCGTAATCTCTTTGTCAGGGAGCAAATAATCCAGTGCAATCGCAGAGCCTAAAGAATCGCCATCTGGATTCTCAGCTTGGACTACGCAAATTTTCCCCTTCCCTTTCAAAAATTCAGAAAAAACCTCATACATATAATTTATTATACCACATCCATGTTATAATATAATTTATGGCTATTCTATCCGCAGACAAGAAGTTTGAACGATTCGAAGACGTTACGCCAGAAAGTCTAAAAGATGCGAACGTTAAACTGCTTTTGTGTGATTTAGATAATACGCTTAGATTACATTCCGAAAAAGAACCAGCAGAGGCATTAGTGAAATGGATTAAAGCATGCAAAAAAGCCGGCGTTAAGATAATGATTATATCTAATAACGGTCGTAAAAAAATGATGCAAGAGTTTTGTGAACCGATTAACGTTGAATGTGTTTGGTGGGCAGCTAAACCGATTAGTATTAAATTAACTAAAGCCATGCAAGCTCAAAAGATTAAGCCAGAAAATACCGTTATGCTAGGCGACAAGTGGTCGACCGACGTCCTGGCTGCGCATTTCGCCGGTATCCGTGCCTGGAAAGTCGAACATCGTAGGTCGATCGTATGAAAAAGACAACATTGACCGGCCCAACCTACCTTACGATTCTCCGTATGGTTTTGTCAGTTGTATTTTTTGCCTTCCTTCTTCTACCTGAAACTTGGGCCAAAATCGTAGCGTTAGTATTATTTATTATAGCAAGTATAACCGATTCGATTGATGGCAGATGGGCTCGCAAAGATAAACTCGTTACCGACCTCGGCGCTTTTCTTGATCCCCTAGCCGATAAGATGTTAATTAATCTGGCGTTTTTAGCTTTAGTTTATCTTTATGTTGTACCGATATGGGTATTCGCGATAATCCTAGTTCGCGATTTCGCGGTCGATGGCGTACGTATGATGGCGGCTCGTAATGGCGAAACGATTTCTGCTTCTTTTTATGGCAAGTTAAAGACTACTACGCAAATGACCGCGCTAATTATTCTGATACTAAACCTAATCGTAAACCTGAATTTCTTCGTAATTTTAGGTAAGATTGCGCTTTACCTAGCGTTAGTTATGACAGTCATTTCTGGCGTCGATTATCTTATAAGAGGCTGGAAACAATTAATAAAATAGTTGCAGCAAAAGCCGTTGAATCAACGCGGTCTAAGAAACCGCCATGCCCTTCCGAACCACCGACTAAAACTTCAAGTTTCTCGAAAAACTTATTCCTAAGCAAAATCTCGTTAGAATCCTTAACATTAAACTGACGCTTCAGGAAGCTTTCAAATAGGTCACCCATTAAAGCAAGCGGGCCAGAGAGTAGATAGAACCATTCAGTCGCAAAGGTTCCGCGCGCCGCCATCATAATCGTCACCATACCGATAGACATTAAAAGACCTAGAATCGTCCCCTCCCAAGTTTTATTCTTGGAAATATGCGGAAAAGGTCGAGATTTCTTAAAAATCTTACCGCCTAGCATTTTTCCGAAAAGGTAAGCAAAAATATCATACCCTGGAACGCCAAGAATGATATACCAAAAATGCACAGCATCGATTTTCGCAACGAAAATTACGCCGCAAATTAAAAAGGCAGTCTCGAGAATTGCTAAGATTATATTTTTAAAGTCACGTTTTCGTTTAAAGAAACTCAAAAGTTCAATCATTGAGACGAACGAAAACAGACCGAAAAGAATTTTAAAAGGAATACTATCGAAAGTATAAAGAGCCACAAGTGCAACGATAAATATGCCGAATCCGACCAAAACCCGCACTCTAAAATTCTTATCCATAGCCATATTATATCACTAATATTTCTAAAAAATGGTAAAATAGTTTTATGCCAATACAATTTGTTTATAACAAGATTAAAAACACTTTACGAAAAATCGATATGAAGCTCGAAAAAGCTAAATATGGTTATATCGAGAAGTTACCAAAAGAGCTAGAATATTTTAACGGCGGTCTTTACGATGCAATCTACGATGCCTCCTGTAAATGGCCACACAACGTAGCGCTTGAGTATTTTGATACACAAATTACCTACAAAGAGCTGATTAAGAAAATCAATAAAGTCGCAGCGTCTCTACGAGCTATAGGAGCTAAAAAAGGCGAAAATATTACGATTTGTATGCCGAACACCCCGGAATCAATTTATTCGCTTTACGCAGTAAACGAAATCGGTGCTGTCGCGAACATGATACATCCGCTTTCGAGCGAAAAAGAAATTGAAGACTATCTGAATCAAGCTAAATCCCGTATTATTCTATGTATCGATATCTCCTACCCGAAAGTCGAGGCAATCATTAAAAACACCGACGTCGAACAAGTCGTTGTCGTATCGGCAACTCGCTCGATGGATATCGTCGTAAGAGCGATTTATAAATTAACTAAAGGCCGTAAAAACCATATTAAGAAGAGTCAGCATATTTTAACTTGGGATAAATTCCTCTCTCGCGCCGGTAGCTTTATTGGCGATCCGCACGCAAGAGTAGATTCTGAAGACGCCGCAGTTATTATGTATTCTGGCGGCACAACCGGAAAGCCTAAAGGTATTGTTCTCTCGAACCTAAACTTTAATGCCCAAGCTCTTGGTGCTAAATATCTTGTCCCAGAACTATTTAAGCCAGAATATTCTTTCATGGCTTTCCTGCCGAACTTTCATGCTTTCGGATTAGGTTGTTGTATCCATATGCCGCTTTACTTTGGCGCTCGCTCTTTCCTTATTCCGCAGTTCAACCCTAAGAAGTTCAAACAGTATATTTTGAAATATAAAGTAAACATCTTAGTCGGCGTACCGTCCGTATTTGATTATCTGACTAAAATCA
>JAGCAL010000064.1 GCA_017652715.1 Candidatus Saccharimonadota bacterium
ATAGAGGTAGCTTTTGAATAAAAAAATTATTCAAAAGGTCAAAACAAAAATTTAGCCAAAATAACTCCACACTCTACTAAAGAAGACCGGTTTTCCTCGCAGTTACCGGTCTTCTTCTATTACTACACACTTTTTGTCAATCAAACTAATAACAAAAAATGTTTTGGGATTACTTCCAAAACATTTTTAATACTAAATTTCTTTACTGAACCTTCTTTCTAAAGAAAGATTGAGCTTTTGGTGGAGCTGCCGGATACTGCCTCCGGGTCCGAATTACCACATGGATACCATTCTACGTGCATAGTTTTCTGTTTTAATCTCGGCATCTAATTACAAGCAGCAGGAAACGAAACTTGCAAATCGCCATGGCAAAATTTTCATGTCATATCTCGCCACTTTTACGACCTTATTTCCGTTGTATGATAATTCCGATTCTACGGAAACTTGAACCGAAACCAGCCTAAATTAAATTAAGCATAAGCTGGCATGTACATAACATGCGCAGTTTTCGTGTTTTTAGCACTTATTCAATACTTACGGTATTTAATCGACACGCCTGATATCTGTTAATAGTCCGTCTAAGCTTTGTCAGCCCCAACTATCTACATTTTACCATAACTTTTTACAGATTACAATAGATAGAGGAGTTTTTTCTGCAGTAAGCTCCTTCTCGCTGGTCCTCGGCGCGCCATCGTAAAAATTACAACAATTAGGCGGACTTCTTCGGAAATTTCAGTTTCCTCACTCGTCCGTAATTGTTGTAATTTTAACTGTGAGCGCCTGTGGATTCGCTCGAAGCAGCTTACTGTGGACAAAAACTCCGCCATTGTTGTAAAAAATACAACAAAATGAACAATAAAATAGAACAGGTACTAAATAGAGCAAATGTTGTAAAAATTACAGCGATAAAGTTGAACAAATCTATTGATTTTTTAACTATAATATGCTACTATGAATTCAGTCGAGATGACTAAAACAAAAACTAAAAATAAAAGGAAAGAAATGAAAAAGCGTAAACCATAGAATTTAGCGGGCGAAAAGGTAATTTCTAGCCATAAATTACAACATAGGAATTACCTAGAGCTCCGCTAAAACTATTTCGAGGAGAAAACTTTATAGATAATCATCCAAGAAATAGCAAGCGTAAGAGCGCGTCAGTAAATCTCTTACTAGCACCTTAAAGAAACATAAACAAGAGTAAGAGAAAAAACCGACAAGGATCAATGCTTCACCTAGTGTGAAGCGGTCAAAAAGGGAAAGGCGGACCAGGGTTCAGTTCAATAGTTAAGTTATATAGTGCCGGATAACCCCCGCCTCCCTCCAAAATACTTGGGGGCACGAACTAGTATGATATAATGAGGTTATGAAGCATAACCGAATTATTTACGCTATTAGCATTATAGGACTCGCAGCTTTAATCTTAATGCTAAATCTTACGTCACCGACGGAAATTGGTCCGCTCGGTGTTTTATTATTTTTTACAACAGTCTATTTAGTAGGTTTTGGGATAATTACGTTAGTATGGCAAGCTTTTAAAGCCGTAGCGCTGAAGCAGCCAAAAATGAAAAGTAAAGATTATCTCTACGCCGCCGTACTTGCTTTTGGTCCAATTATGACCTTAATGGCGCGCTCGTTTGGCGCAATTAGTCTCTGGACGATTGGATTAATCACGCTTTTCTTAGTTTTGGCGGAATTTTTTATCTACAAAAGAATTTAAAGGTGTGCTAAAATAAGCATATGGACTATGGTCAACCTACAAATCAAGACGATCGCTCGAATCCTTTTTTTACCACTGGAGCCGGCACAAATCGGGAAACTGTGAATACTTTTCAATCGGAAAACAATCTAGATTTATCGAATAATCAAGCCGACTGGTCGGCTCCCTTGGAAAGAGACCATCGCAGCATCGGCAATAAAGCAATGGGTGCGCCAGAAACCTCGCCAGACCAAGAAAATGTTAATTCAGAAGTTCCAGATTTGACCAATATGGGCAAGGTTATCAGCCTAGACGCATCTAGGCGGGATTATAATCCCAAAGAAAACCCTTCGACGGCCGAAGTTGCCGAACAAGCAATCTCGTTTGATAGGAAGAAGATTAAGACTGGCGAAACACTGGAAGAAGCCGGTGTACAGGAAGTGCAGAATGTCATCAATAAGTTAAACCAAGATGGTAATGTTGCGGATTTCTATGATACTGCCAGAGATATGATGGAGGCAAACCTTTATAACTCATATAAAAGAAAGCTGGCGGCATGAAAAGCATAAATACAATCTGTTTCAGTAATTTTTACAACAATCATTTTAAGGGGGAGAAAAAGTGATTCAAACTTGGGTGGTGATTTTAATCATGGTCATAGCGGCGATTCTCCTCGCGGCGATCATCTTTAGTGCGCGTATTTCTAAAATGCGCAAAGCTAAACGCTACGAGCGCGGTCTTAAGATGGTGCCCCTACTAATTCATCTACCTCCGTCTACTGATGATATTGAAGGTGGCGGACGCGACAAACGCGACATTACAAACGAAGCTGTCTCGAAAGCTCAAGTTATGTATTCAATCCTGTCTTCTACTCTAACGAAAGGCTTTAAAACCTCCCTCTATGGACAACGGCACTTTTCCTTCGAAATCATCGCTAAAGATGGATTAATTCGTTACTACGCAATAGTTCCAGCGGTCCTAACGGAGACGGTAAAACAGGCTATCCAATCGGCTTATCCGACCGCAAGAATAGAAGAGAAGAGGGAAGAGAATATCTTCGAAGGTGGCGGAGGAGTTAACGCTGTCGCTGGCGCAGAGCTAACGCTGGACAAAGACTACTACCTGCCAATTGCAACATACGAAGATACTAAACGCGATGCCCAAATGGCAATCCTGAATTCACTCTCAAACGTGAATAAAAACGAGGGTGCGACTGTACAAATATTGTTCCGACCTGCACAAAAAAATTGGTCTAGTAAATCCAAGGAATATGTCGAAAATATCCAAAAAGGCAAAACTACTACGAAGAAATCCTTCGGCGGTAACATCGGAGATCTTATCATAGATATAATCCGCGCTCCTTGGGAAGTGCCGTCTGAACATGAAAAAAGTGAAACTAAAGAGACGACCGTTACTAATGTTAAGCAAGATGAAATCACCGCTATTACTAATAAAATGCACTATCCAGCTTTCGAAACCCTAATTCGGATTGTCGCAAGCTCCGAATCTGGTCCGCGCTCAGAGGCTATCATGGGAGGCATCGTTAGCGCATTCTCCCAGTTTAACTCTCCAGAGCTTAATGGCTTCAAGGTCAACACTCTAAAAGACCCCAAAAAATTAGCCGTTGACTATACTTTTCGCTTTTTCCCAGTTCAGACCAATTCCAGCATCTTAAACAGCGTAGAACTAGCCTCGATCTTCCATCTCCCAGAGCAAACTTCAATCCCGAATTCTCAGGTAGAAAGGCAGTTAGTAAAACAGGTTGACGGCCCGGCTAAATTGGCGACCGAAGGATTATTCCTTGGTACGAACGAATTTAGGGGCAACAAAAAAGCAATCTATCTTCAAGAAAAAGACCGTCGCCGCCACATGTATGTAATTGGCCAAACCGGTATGGGTAAATCTATATTTCTTGAAAATCTAGCTTTTCAAGACATGTGTGACGGGCGCGGTTTTGCCTTTATTGATCCACACGGCGATGCTGTCGAAGCGCTCCTCCAGCGTATGCCAGAAGAGAGAATTGATGACGTAATTTACTTTGACCCAGCCGATATTGAGCATCCGGTAGGTATGAACATGTTTGAATACACCTCTGAGGACCAAAAGGACTTCATCGTCCAAGAGGGAATTAGTATGCTCCAGTCGCTTTTCGACCCACAAAACCAAGGGTTCTTCGGCCCGCGTGGCCAACATATGTTTAGAAACGCCGCGCTTCTCCTGATGTCCGACCCAGCGGGCGCGACCTTTATCGATATTCCTCAATGTTTTACTGACCCAGAATTCGTCAAATCTAAACTAAAGTATGTTACAGATAAGGCGGTTTACGACTACTGGACTAAAGAGTTCCCAGCCTCCCAAAAATCCAATGATGCCGGCGAAGTTATTACCTGGTTCGCCTCAAAGTGGGGCCCGTTTATCGCTAATACTATTATGCGTAACACCTTAGGTCAGGTTAAATCCGGCTTCAATATCCGAGAAATTATGGATAATAAGAAGATTTTCCTTGTTAACCTCTCTAAAGGCCGCCTTGGCGATATTAACGCTAACCTCCTCGGTATGATCTTCGTTATGAAGTTCCAGCAAGCCGCTATGAGCCGACAGGATATTCCTGAACATGAACGCCAAGATTTCTGTCTCTATGTAGACGAGTTTCAAAACTTCGCAACGGATAGTTTTGAGTCTATTCTCTCAGAGGCTAGAAAGTATCGCCTAAATCTGATTGTAGCTAACCAGTTTATGACTCAGTTGACCGAAAAAATCAGGGAAGCGCTTCTTGGTAACGTCGGTACAATTATTTGCGGTCGTATCGGTGTTACTGACGCCGAATTAATGGTGAAGGCCTTTACTCCGACTTTCACAGCTGAAGACCTAACTAAAACTCCAAACTTCGCTGCGGTAGCTAAAGTGATGATGTTTGATATGCCGTCGGCGCCGTTTACGATAAACCTACCAGCCCCAATGGGTGAACCTAGCGAAGAGCTTATGAAAACCCTGAAAGCGTATTCTGCTACTAAATTCGGTAAAACTCGCGCGGAGGTTGAAAAAGAGATTCAGGATCGTTGGAGTGAATCAGAAAAAAGCCGTTCTGAGGCCACCGAAGAGCCTCTAGGGCCTTCAGAATTGGAAAATGGTAATGAATACGATTTGGCGCCAGAAACCGCTCCTAAAGCCCAAGAATCATCAAATAAAGGCTTTTTAGACGACTGGTTAAGCCAGAAAGCTAACAATCCGGAGCCGGAACCTGCTCCCGAGCCTACTCCCGAAGAACAGCCTAAAGAAGCAATATTCAAGATAAGATAGCTAAATTATGATAAAGTTAGGATATGGCAAAAGAGTTTGCAAACGAATTGAATAGAAACAATGAACCGAGCGGTTGGGATTCTTTATCAGAGAATAATGAATTAGGTCAATATGGACATGAATCCACACAGCGAAAACAGCTACGTATATTAGGTAAAAAAATACTTGGGACTCTAGGCAAAGATGAAGTATCACCGACTCAAGTGAGTAAAGATAATCAGATAAGGTTACGACGAGATCTAACCTCGCAAGAGAAAATCGAGAGAGCTTTTAACGACACATTTTTATCAATGGACGAACTAGAGCCCATGATTAAAAACGGAGCGGAAGAATCTAGCTTTCGAATCGTCGAATATGGCGGCAAGAGAATCCCCATCTATTTTACTGGTAATTTGCCAATCCGGTTTTTATATCATTCCATACAATACTCCGGCGGCGATAAAACTCAACCATTGATGCGTGACCCATCTATATGGGATAAGAACGAGAAACAAGCACGGGAATTATTAGGAAACAAGTTTTCTAATATGTTGTCCATGGAATATGTTGATAGTATTGAATATCGAAAAGAAAAATATGAAAGATTCAGGGGGGTTGGCTATGGATTCTTGCATCTTCCGGCAAAATCATTATCGATTATAACGACCGCAGGTCAAAGTTTGCAGAAGCAACGTAATGACATATATCTTAGGGAAGAAACGCGAGTGTTAAAAGAGCTGCCAGGACAAATTGCACAGGAGTCATTCATGGAACTGCAGGCTTTTCGATACGATGAAGACAGTGGCAAGCCGGCATTCTCTCCAGATTTTATTCTTGCTCCCGCAGAAAGGGGGATTACCGAAGATGTATTAAGGCAAGCCATCCATTTTAACGCACCAATCTTTGAAATTCCTACAAAAGAAGTTAGACCTCAAGAGAAAGAAAGCAACAATCAGGATGCTGTGGCTGAAAAACTTATTAATGAGTATATTGCAAAATACAATGCTGAGTGTTGGCGCAAGGAAAAACGCCTTCCGGGAACAGAAGAACTATCTAATATGAGACGATCGCTTCACTGGGATTTTTATGAAGCAAATAAAAATGATGACACTCAAACATCGTGGAGATATTTATACCCTAAACTTTGGGAGCGAAAACTCGTTCTAGAGTGCATTCAAGACACTCTGCAAAGAGAAAAAGATACCCATAAAAGATGGGGGCAGCTACCTAATGAGGAGGATTTATCAAAGCTCAAACAAAGACTACATTATTTAATGAGCACGTCGGATCCCAGTGAATGGTCACTTTACGCAAAAAGAGCATATCCCGAGCTGTGGGAGCTTTACAGAAGTCAACGGAGCACAGATAAACAATCGCTTGTCTAAATTTGTAGGAATTATATTATATCTTGAAAAGAAATAACTTAAGGTGTATAATAGATAAAAGAAATTAAAGAAGAGGTAAAAATGGCTGGAAAAGCAGGTGATTATGATTCGTCTGAAATTCGAGTACTAGAGGGGCTTGAGCCGGTGCGGTTGCGCCCTGGCATGTATATTGGTTCTACGGGTTACGATGGGTTGCACCATTTGATTAAAGAAATTGCCGATAACTCTATCGATGAGGCTATTGCTGGTTTCGCAAATAAAATTGACATTACTATCCTAAAAGACGGTGGTGTTCGAGTTGATGATAACGGGCGCGGTATCCCTGTAGATATCCACCCAAAAACTAAAAAATCTACCTTAGAGACTGTTTTGACGGTATTGCACGCCGGAGGTAAATTCGGTGATGGTGGCTATAAGGTGTCGTCTGGCCTACATGGCGTAGGTTCTTCGGTCGTGAATGCGCTGTCAAAAAATATGATAGCCGAGGTCTATAGAGATAATAAAACTCATCATATCGAATTTGAAACCGGTAAGCCGACCATGGAACTAAAGGTCACCGAAGGCGCTCCGCGTGAATCTGGTACGTCTATTACTTTTTATCCAGATCCGACGATTTTTAAAGAAACTACAAATTTCGACTACAGTTGGGTCTCAAACTACGCCCGCCATCAAGCTTATCTAACTAAGGGCATATTAATCACCGTTACCGACGAGCGTACTGGAGCTCATGAATCGTTCTATTTTGAAGGGGGAATTAAGAGTTATGTAAAACGTCTTAATAATGGCAAGGAGTTACTCTCTGATGACATTTTCTATGTCGAACGCAAAATCGGCGATGCTGAGGTCGAAATCGCTCTACAATACAACGATACATTCGCTGAAATTTTGAAGCCTTTTGCTAACAACGTTCTCACCCCCGATGGCGGTATGCATGTTGTCGGTTTTCGTACTGGGCTAACCCGTACGGTTAATGATTATGCTAGAAAAAACGGACTTCTAAAAGAGAAAGAGGATAATCTAACTGGGGATGATATAAAAGAAGGCCTAACAGCGGTAATTTTGGTTAAACTACCAGACCCGCAATTCGAAGGTCAGACTAAGAATAAATTAGGCAACCCAGAGGTGCGTGGTTATGTCGATAAGGTTATGACCGAATACTTCGGCTACTATCTCGAGGAGAACCCGGCGATTGCTAAGAAAATCGTCGGTAAAGCGACTCTGGCGGCGAGAGCGCGTAAAGCTGCTCGAGCGGCTCGTGATAACGTAATCAGAAAAGGCGCCTTCGAGGGACTTAACCTTCCTTCGAAGCTAGCCGACTGCTCTTCTAGAAACGCAGAAGAATGTGAGTTGTTTATCGTAGAGGGTAACTCGGCGGCTGGTTCAGCTAAGGAAGGGCGCGATTCTAAGATCCAGGCAATCCTCCCGCTCCGCGGTAAGGTATTAAATACCGAGCGCGCGCGACTCGATAAGATGCTAGCTAACGCTGAGTTGGTGTCGCTTATCAAGGGTCTAGGTGTTGGAATTGGTGACCAATTTAATATCGACGGTTTGAGATATCACAAAATTGTTTTCATGACTGATGCCGATGTTGACGGTTCGCACATCTCTACTCTGCTCTTAACTTTCTTCTTCCGTTATATGCCAGATGTGATTAAGGCTGGGCATGTTTACCTAGCTAAGCCACCACTATTTGGATTAATTAAAGGTACAGGTAATGGTCGGAAGATTGACTATATTTATGACGAGGCAGCCCTAGAGAAGACATTGACTGAGAAAATTGAAGAGCGTCGCAAAGCGGGAGTTAAAATTGATGAGGAAGCTGAAAGATTTAAACAGGCCGGCTATACCGCCCAACAGCGCTTTAAGGGTCTCGGCGAAATGGACGCCGCACAGCTCTGGGAAACCACAATGAATCCAGAGAACCGCACCCTAGTACGAGTCGATATTAGCGATGCTGAAAAAGCCGATGCGATTTTCGCAAAACTGATGGGCGACCAAGCCGAACTACGTAAAAACTTTATCCAAGCTCGCGCCGCCAGCGTAGACCTTGATGATTTGGACTTTTAAGGAGGAAGTATGGCAGAAGATAAGAGTAATAAGAAAGACAAAACCTCGGCAGAAGCGTCTGCTGAGGAGCATTCGCGACCGACGGGGAGCGACCGAGCGCCCGAGCCCCGTAACGACGGGAGCGAGGGCAGCGTCTCCGAAGCAGATGCTACTGCCGAGGTTATTAATCAAGATGGTATTGAATTACGTACAGTAGAGAATACTATGGAAGACTACTTCCTTAGGTATTCGCTCTCCGTAATCGTTGACCGCGCCTTACCTGATGTACGCGATGGCTTGAAGCCAGTTAATCGTCGTATCCTTTACGCTATGAACAAAAACGGCTGGAAAGCTCCGCACGCAACGGTGAAGTCCGCCCGTATCGTAGGTGAGGTCATGGGTAAATATCACCCGCACGGTGACTCTTCAATCTACGACGCAATGGTAAACCTAGCGCAACCTTGGAAGATGCGCTATACCCTAGTAGAAGGGCAGGGTAACTTCGGTTCAATGGATGGCGATGAAGCGGCTGCTTCGCGTTATACTGAGGCCAGGCTCGATAAGATTGGCGCCGAGCTTTTGGCCGATATTGAGAAAGAAACTGTAGATTTTCGTGATAACTTCGATGGCTCAGAGAAGGAACCAAGCGTTCTTCCTGCGGCTGTACCGAATATACTCCTGAATGGCCAAATGGGTATTGCGGTAGGTATGGCTACTAATATTCCGCCCCATAACCTCGGCGAACTAGTAGACGCTACCGTGGCTCAGATTGACGACCCAGAGATTACCCTGGAAGGTTTAATGAAATACGTTAAAGGCCCAGATTTCCCGACTGGAGCTGAAGTTTACGGCGGAACTCCGATGAAAGAAGCTTATGCTACCGGTAAAGGTTCGGTCGTAATCCGGGCTGTAGCGAATATCGAGGAACGTAAGAATGGTCGCTATAATATCGTAATTACCGAAGTTCCATATGGTATGAGTAAAGAAGGCTTTATCGAGAAGGTGCGTGATTTAGTGTTATCGAAAAAACTAGATCATATCGCCGATGCGCGTGACGAGTCGGCCCGCGGCAAGGTACGCGTGGTCGTGGAACTAAAGAAAGATGCCTATCCTAAGAAGATTTTAAACCAACTTTATAAGTTAACACCTCTCCAGACTTCGTTCCACTATAACATGCTGGCTCTAGTTGATGGTATCCAACCGCGAATTCTTGGACTTAAGGAAATTCTAGGTGAATTCATCAAGCATCGTCAAAAAGTCATTCGTCGGCGCACTGAATTCGACCTAAGAAAGGCTAAGGAGCGTGCCCATATCTTAGAAGGCTTAAAGATTGCACTTGACCATATCGACGAAGTAATCAAGGTAATCCGCGCCTCTTATGATGACGCCGATAAACAGTTAATGCAGAAATTCGGCCTTTCCGAGATTCAGGCTAACGCGATTTTACAGATGCAACTTCGCCGTCTCCAAGGTCTAGAACGCGATAAAATCGAGGCAGAACTAAAAGAACTACACGAACTTATTAAGAAATTGGAAGCGATTTTGTCCGATGAAAAAGAGGTTTTGCGTGTAGTGAAAGAAGAGTTGATCGCATTAAAAGAGAAATATGACGACCCGCGTCGTTCTAAGATTATCAATCATGAAGTCGGCAAATTCTCCGAAGAAGAACTAATACCGGAAGAAGAAAGTGTGATTCTTCTGACGGCAGAAAATTATATGAAGCGCGTACCGCAGACTGATTTTAGAAAGCAAAACCGTGGCGGCAAGGGTAAACGTGGTATGACGACAAAAGAAGAGGACGTTATCGCCCAGATTCTAACCGCTAATTCCCATGATTATCTCTTATTCTTCACGAATCAAGGTCGCCTCTTCCGCATGAAAGCATACGAAGTTCCTCAGGCCTCTCTGTCGGCAAAGGGAACTGCTGCTGTTAACATGCTCAACATGCATCCGGAAGAAAAAATTACCGCTATTATTAAACAGGGTGACGCAGGCGCTGATGGCTATCTCTTTATGGCGACCAAGAAGGGAACTATTAAAAAATCCGCAATTAAGGACTTCTACAATGTCCGTAGTAACGGTCTTATCGCAATTAAACTCGATACCGGAGATGAGCTCCGCTGGGTGAAAGAGACTACTGGTGATCACGACATTGTAATATCTACCTCGGCGGGCCAAGCTACTCGCTTTAACGAAAAAGAAGTACGAGCGATGGGGCGTTCTGCTATGGGTGTAAGAGGTATGCGCCTCCGTCCGAAAGATGAAATTGTTGGTATGGATGTGATTACCGACCCAGACCAGAAGCTTATCGCAGTATCTGCTAATGGCTACGGTAAAGCTACCCTGGTCTCCAACTTCCCGCCACATAAACGCGGTGGTGTCGGCATTAAGGTCGCTGCGGTAACTGCGAAAACCGGTCCAATTGTCGCTGTACATACCTTAGATCCGCTTGCTAAAGAGGTCATCATGATGTCTACGAAGGGACAGGCAATTCGTGTAGCGATGAAAGAAATTCCAACCCTTGGTCGTGCTACCCAAGGTGTTCGCATTATGCGTATGAGTGAAGGAGATACTGTTGCGTCTATCGGTATTGTTCTTCCAGAGGAAGAGCCTGATGATAATAAACCGGAGGATAAAAAGTCGGAAAACTCTGCTAAGAAATAAAACATAAAAGGGGTCGTGCGGTTTTGCTGCGCGACCTTTTTTATCGAAATCAAAGATATATTTAATCAGAAATAACAGATCAGATTGTAAGCCTAGGCGTTTTAGAGAAAATGTCTATGTTTATAGTTCGACCTTAAAAGGGTTGAATTCTTGCGACGGATGTGCCTATACTTCGCAAAACCAATAAAAAGAGGAGTATTATGAAAAAACTATCTACATTTTTATTACTAACTTTAATCTTCGGATTAACTATTTCGCCAGGGGTGAATGCTATCTATACAGATGATGACGGGGCGACCTGGTATACCGTAGAGGAGTTGCTAGATTATCAGCAAGAAATCGACACGGAGCTATCCGAGGTCTGTGCTGATGACATAGGGTGTAGACAGGATGCATATTTTAGTAAGATGGAAACGAAACTAGAACTCCTTGCTTTGGAGCAGCTTGCGGGGCAGCAATTTATACTGACCGCCATAAACCCAGAACAGGAATATATCAAAACTCTGTTTTTCGGCGAAGATATGATGCTGAAACGGATGGGGATTAGCGAAGAGCTTGACATCAACCAGGTATATATAGGCTGGCTCGAAGACGACGTTGAGCGAATCTATCGCGATGGCATGGATCCAGATCAATATAGTAACGGTGAAATTCCTGATGCACATACAATCTACGCCTGGAAAGATGGCACTGAAGCAGAACAATTGATTCAGCCAGATATGGAAGCTGAACTTCCAGCGGCTAATCTTGGAACAAATACAACCGGACAATTAATCTATAATATTGACTCTGGACCAGGGAAGTTTGCGGCTTATGGAAGATTTTTCTATTCTGAATGTATGACAGCATCGAATTATTTGCCAGGGAGTGAATGTAAATTGATGACCTCTGCTGAAAAGGGACAAAGATATACGCCGCTTCTCGAGACAGTACCGAACTCCGGCGCGTTCGGTGGTTCCGATGATAATAACGACGACGATGGAGGTCTTTTTACAACGGTAGCCTTTGGTAGCACGAACCCGTCAGACGATCCTGACCCGGAAGAGGAAATTACGGAAAACGGCCCAGAAGAAAGAACTACGGAAATCGCAGTAGCTTCCACTAACGAGGGGAACATTTCGGCTAGTGAGGGAACAACGCGTGACGAGAAAATAGCGGAGCAAGCCAAGGCTAGTCTTACAGTCTCGCCAAAAGCCCCAAACACGGGCACTAATACTGAGGCTTGCAATCAAAAGACTATTGAATTCCCCTGGTGGTTGGCTGCTATGATTGCAGTTGGGGATGTGGTTGTCATGTGGCTTTTTTGGCCAAATAATCGCAAAAATCGTCAGAAAAAGTATTGACAATAGAAACTAAGTGCGATAAAATGGGGACAGTCTAAAGCTGCGAGTAGATATTTTAGGAGTTTTTAGAAATAACTTAACAATTTAGTTGTGCAATTAATCATCGTCAGTTTATTTATTTTAATTAGAGCTAAATAAAATCGCAAATTTTTGCGATAAAATCTCTCTAGATTGGTGATTTCTCCGAGTGAAGCGCGATGATTGATCGAGCGAACGAGGAAAATCGCCAAGATAGAAGATTTTAGCCAAAAATGGAGAGTTTGATCCTGGCTCAGGATGAATGCTGGCGGCGTGCCTAATACCTGCAAGTCGAGCGGTAACAGGGCTTCACCGTTTCCTTGACACACCTAGCGCATTTATCGTAGGTTGGTTAGATTCGAGGGAACAGTGAAGCTGCTGACGAGCGGCGGACGGCTGAGTAACGCGTGGGAATGGACCCCAAACTGAGGGATAACTAGTCGAAAGATTAGCTAATACCGCA
>JAGCAL010000065.1 GCA_017652715.1 Candidatus Saccharimonadota bacterium
AGGTTACGACCGAGACAGCGAGGGGCCGAGCCCCGTAACGACGGGCGCGAGGACCCCGTCCCGAAAAAGCTAATTCGGGCTTCTCGAGATTAAGGCTAAGTGGGATATTTTGAATGGTTTTAACATTTAAAGTTACGTCTTCACCGACCAATCCATCTCCACGTGTCACCGCCTGATAAAACACACCGTCGCGATATTTCAAAGAACACGCCAGCCCATCCATTTTAATATCCGTAAAGAATTCAGAAATTTCGCCACCCGAAATCAGCTTTTCATTCCGAGTAATCCAATCTTTGATTTCCTCCTCCGAGAACACATCTGCTAGCGAAATCATACGTTTCTCGTGTGTAACTTTCATAAACTTATCCAGCGGCCTACCCGCCACTCTCTGTGTCGGCGAATCTGGCGTAATCAGCTCCGGATATTCCGCCTCCAGTAACGACAGTTCATGCTTAAGCGAATCCGCCGCCGCTTCGCTCATAATCGACTCATCTAGCACGTGATAATGATACCTATAATCATTAATTAGCTCACGTAATTTAATAATTCTTTTTTCCGCCTCTTCTTTTGTCATACTGTTATTGTACCACAGAAAAACAAAACATGGACGGGTGACGACACTTGGGGGAAAGATGTCGGCAGGACTCGTCCAGTTTTAATTTTTGAGCATCCAACGATAATACATGTATAGATAAGTGGTAATATACATCGCCGAGAAGCACGTCATCGCCGTGAGACAAATCGGCACAAAAGGTATTCCTTCCGTCCACTCAAACTGCTTCATCCACATATCAAACAGTATTAGCGGCAACATCACCACCACCCACATAATCGCCAGCGTAATCATTAACGTCACTAGTCGCAAAACAAACCTAATTCTCCTCCCCGCCATCAAATCCGAAGCAACATTTAGCGCTCTAAATGGATACATCCCCGGCGCACTCACCGCCACGAAAGCCATCAAAGACGAAGACAGTAAATACCCTGACATCATAATCATCAATGCCGCAAAAATGAAGAATAGTAATGCATAGAACGGTGTCGCTAGAAACTCAGTCTGCACCGCCGCCGAGTACACAATAATCAAAATAAAAATTGGAATACATTGAACCATTGCCACCACAAAAACAATAAATGACGATATTAATGGTGTCATCGCATTATATAGTCCATCACGAAGTTTTACCTCGTGTCCTGCCAACAAGTGACGTAGTAGAAAAATCGTCGTAAGCCAAATAATTAAGAATATCAACACCCCAAACACCGTCGAAGCTTCACTGGATTCACCAGACAGTCCCCCACTCGAAAAGGTCGAAATTAATAGTAGCCCTGCTTTTGCTACACTCCCGATATCGCCACCAGCCACTTCCTCACTTGTTTGATCAACAATATCCCGAAACTGCACATAGTTTGACTCATTCATAATTCCAATGAAAAGCGCATTTAAGACAACAACAATAACTAGTAACGGCAAGAATAATTTCCAATTTTTAAAAATCATTCTAAAACTTGCCATAATATGATACATCATACCTGGCACATCCAAATCCCGATGATAATCTTCACGAAAACTACGCTTAAATGATTTATGCAGTATCACCCGCTTAGAACGTTTTTCTTTAAGTTTATCTTTTAATTCCAAAAATCTGACACGAAAACCTTTGGTTCGCTTCTTTTTAGAACGTCGTCTTGCCATGCTCAAGTCTTTCTATCCTTTTCTCTAGCGGAGGGTGTGACGAAAGTAGATTATTGAAAAACCCTTTTCTTAGCGGGTCATTAATATACATCGACTCTGCCGCGATGTTTTGACTTTTCATTGGTCGACCATGAGACTGCAGTTTCTTCAGCGCATCAATCATACCTTCTGGATACCGCGTAATGTTCACTGCCGAAGCATCGGCCAAATATTCACGCTGACGGCTCACCGCCATTTGCGCAATCGCCGCCACAAACGGTGACAAAATTGCCGCAATCAGAATCAGCACATAACCAACCGGACTACCTTCATTGTTACGCCGACGATTCCCGTAAAACATCATTCTAAAAGCTATGTCAGATACTAAACCAATCACACACACTAGTCCAAACACAATCATCGAGACCCTAATATCATAGTTCTTTACGTGCGACATCTCATGCGCCATCACCGCCGTTAGTTCCTTGTCGTCCATGATATCCATTAATCCAGTCGTGGCCGCCACCGCCGCATGTTTCGGATCCCGTCCAGTCGCAAAAGCATTCGGAGCCGAATCTTGAATCACATAAACTTTCGGCATCGGAAGACCAGTCGTAATGGATAAATTCTCCACTATATTATATAGTCTAGGATTGTCTTTCTTCGCTATTTCATGCGCACCCGCCATCGCCATCGAGATCGAGCCAGATGCATAGTACTGAAAAACTGCATAAATAATCGCAATGATCACAGTCCATACTGCAATCCAAGCATCGCCATAATACCATGCAAATAAAGCCGCAATCACCCCCACCAACAAAACAAAACCAATTATTATATAAATGGTTCTTCGCTTATTCTCTGCAATTTGTTTATACATCTATACTATTCACTTAAGATGAATGCTTCATGTTCCCATGAAGCATTCATTCTTTTACTTAAAACTTTACTTCAGGAGCTTTCTCGATTTTCGCTTTTTCGCTTTCAGCTACTTCGAAATAATCACGGCGCTTGAAATGACCAATCATGCTATTGATAAGATTGGTTGGGAAAGTCTTAATCTTAGTGTTAAGTTCCTTAGCTCCTGCATTGTAGAATCTACGGGCAGCTTGGATTTTGTCCTCAACATCCTGGAGCTGCTCCTGCATTTTAACGAAATTCTGATTCGCCTTTAGCTCAGGATATGACTCCGCAATCGCAAAGATTCTACCAAGCGCAGTCTGCATTTCTTTCTCCGCCTCAGCTGCTTGTTTAACAGTCTTAGCTCCCATCGCGGCTGTACGAGCCTCGGTCACCATTTGGAAAGTTTCCTTCTCATGCTTTGCATAACCTTTTACAGTCTCAAGCACATTCGGAATCAAATCCGCTCGGTATTTAAGCTGTACTGTGATATCTGACCACGCTTCATTCACGCGCTCGTCAAGTTGTACTAAACTATTGTAGATTCCAGCAATGAGACCAACAATAGCTATAATCACTACAACTACTATTAATAATACTATTCCCCATGTAGGCATTTTATTCTCCTTTTATTTTATATAACCATTATAGCACTTTTTGCAACAAAAATCCAAATTATATGTTATAATAAAAATACATGCGAGCGTAGCTCAGTTGTTTAGAGCGCTTCCTTGCCAAGGAAGAGGTCG
>JAGCAL010000066.1 GCA_017652715.1 Candidatus Saccharimonadota bacterium
GATTCCAAATAAGCCTTGTCCTTTGTACGTGAATAAAGATCAAGATATACTTGCGCGACAAAATACCGAGTGGACCAATCTTCTGTGGACGTATTTCTAATTATCGCATCAGCATATTCTTTGGTCGTTAAAATATAATTTGCCGTTTTCGAATTCTATAATTACACGAGTTTGTTTATTCGGAAGTTTAGCAGTAAAGTTTTCGCTTGGATGCCCAGCAGCATAGCGATCTTTACCGTCAAAAATCAGCTGTCCGGTCATACGTAGGTGCATCATGAGCGATTTTTCGTTGTCTAAATCAATCACAAGAGCCTTGCCGAAGCGACGTAAATTTATGACTTTTCCACATGGAGGCACACCAATAAAGGATTTTTCGCAATTAATTGTAATTCCCTTAATTTTCTTCTGCAATATGTATTTTTTTAGGCCTCTTCGTATGGTTTCGACCTCGGGCAATTCCGGCATTTTTACTCCCTAGATAATCTTTTTTCTATTCTATCATATTCGACAAAAATTGTGGAAAAACGCTATATTTAGTGTCAAAATAGTATTGACAACGCTATATATAGGGTTTACAATAGGTTGCAGGTAATGCTTATAAAACGTAAAACCGAGTCACATCATGATGAAAAATCAGGACTCCAGAAAGGAAAACCATGAAGAAAATTATTTACCACAACGCAAACGAAGTCGAGAACTTTGATATAAAAAGATTCGTTGCTTCGCTAAATAGGTTTGCGAAGGTTTCAGAAAAAGAAGTGAAAGAGGCTTTGGCCGAGTTTGATCAATACGAAGATATGCATGTTTCGTGTTTAGTAGAAGCCGGAGCAAAGTTGATTAATAAAAAGGCTGGCGAAGAAAAAGCCGAGGAATATTTCAATGAGCATGCGGAATGGTTCGATGAAGGTAGATTTGAGCGTTTGCGCCGTATTACCGGATATCTCGTAGGTACACTTGACCGCTGGAATGATGCTAAAAAAGCCGAGGAAAAGGCGCGCGTAAAACACTGTGTTAACTCTTCCGTCGACGACGCGGCTAGACTCGTAGCGATTGAAACCCAGGCCATGGAACACAATATTGCGTACGCAAGATAATTTGATTATTCTAGATCTAGACTGGACTATTTCGGTAGTCCAGTTTTTAGTTTTCTAGTAACTTACAAATAAGAGCGATAAGAAGTTTCTTTTCGGCTGGATTAGATTCGGCGATAAGAAGAGCAAGGGCCGTAAGCGCACGGTCGGAAATTTTCGTTTCGCCGTTTTTTGTTAGATGGTAATTATTTATTGTTAGGAAAACTACAAAGAAGAAGGCGCCGATACGTTTATTTCCATCATAAAACGGATGATCCTTAATAATTAGATAAAGTAGATTCGCGGCTTTTTCGGAAATTGAAGGATAGACATCTTCGCCATCAAAAGTCTGGAAGATTGCACCGAGCGTAGATTCGAAAGCCTTGTCACGTAGCTTTCCAAATAACTCGTCGCCTTTTACGCTGCGCTTTAGTTCGGCAATCATTTTTAGACTTTCGTCAGGCGAAATGATTTTAGTGACCTTTTTACCCTTGCTGAAAGAAATATATCCAGCGTCGTATTCTTTCAATGCTTTAAAACTAGGGCTATATTTAGAGATGACCTCTAAAACTCCGCTAGCTTCGTCGGCTGAAAGGTTTGAGGCTGCGACTAAACGTTTTACGATTCCTAAGGCCCCCTCAATTTCGTGGAGTTTTTTAGAATCTAACTCTTTCAAACGTCGTTCGTTTATCGCCGCGCCGTCTACTACATAGCGATGCAAGACTTTAGTTGCCCAAATGCGGAAATCGGTCGCCTTGCGCGAATTAACTCGATACCCTACCGAAATAATAGCATCGAGATTATAGGTGTTAACTTCGCGTGTAACGTTTCTCGTTCCCTCTTTTCGAACTATTAAGTTTTTCTTAATAGTTCGTTTTTCTTCTAATTCGCCTTCATTATAAATGCGTTTTAGGTGCATATTGATGTTTGGGATTGTGACGCCAAAAATTTGCGCTATTTGCGCTTGGGTCGCCCAAAGGGTGTCATTTTTAACATCAATATTAAAAACGACTTCACCTCTAGCTACTTTATATATCTCAATCCCCTTTTCCATATCTACATCTTATCAGTTAGCGCTAGTTTTGCCTAGGCTGGAATTATGAAGTTCCGCGAATTAGAGCTCGCCCCAATTTTTACCAATAGATACTTCGACGGCAAGTTTAATTTTTAGCTCAGGCGCGACAGCTTCCATTTGTTCTTTAAGTATTTTCGCAACTTTATCGGCGATTTTACTATCACATTCTACAATTAGAGAATCGTGTACTTGCATGACCAACTCAGCGCCATCTGGCAGATTCTTATCAACGTTAATCATGGCGCGTTTCATAAGATCCGCCTCGGTGCCTTGGATTGGCATGTTAGCCGCAGCGCGTTCAGCTGCTTGGCGAATTAGGAAATTCGGCGATTTTACGTCAGGCGTCGGACGGCGACGGCCGTAATAAGTTTCAACAAAACCTGCTTCCCTAGCCTGCTTCAAAATTTTATCAAGATAA
>JAGCAL010000004.1 GCA_017652715.1 Candidatus Saccharimonadota bacterium
TAAATTTCTCTAAACGTATACTAGAGCCGCCCATATCTAATCTTAGAACTAGTCAAAATCTCCCTTTGGATTCTGCAGAGAATTAGCCGCCACAAACATTGCAGCCTTTCCAATTCTTCCATTACGCGCTCGTTCATTTATGCCATTACCGAGCTCCATACTTGCATCATCGTATTCTGAATTCATATATTATATTCCTCCATAATTATGCCACTCTCATTATAATACATCATTAAAAAATAACGCAAATTTTTATCTACTTTTGAGGTTTATATCATATAATAATACTATGGAGAATAAAGTTTTCGACCGTATTGAGAAGAAATACCTTATTACGAGAACTGAAAAGAAAAAAATCATCAAAACCATAAAAAAACATATGGAAAAAGATGGTTACTTTAAATCTGAAGTTTTTAATTGTTATTTTGACACCGATAATTACGACCTTATCATTAAGTCAATTGACCAGCCCTATTTCAAAGAGAAAATTCGCGCTCGCTCTTATGGCGGATACGACCGAGTTTTTCTAGAGTTAAAAACTAAAATGCGCGGAAAAGACGACGCCAATGCCGGAAACAAGCGTCGTGTCATGATTACTAAGGCTGATTATCAAGAATTAATCTCGAAAAACCAGACTCTAGAACAATTAGCTAGCCGTTCCGAAGAAACCGAAAGCGACATCCAAATTGCAAGAGAAATCGACTACCTGATCAAAACTCTTGATTTAAAACCTAAAATCCTAGTAATGTATAACCGAGAAAGCTATAAAGGCGATGAAAATCTTCGCCTAACTTTTGATGAAAATCTTAAATATCGTGACGAGAATTTAGATTTTTTTTCAACAAATAATGATAAAATTTACTTTGAGGACAGAAAAAACATAATCATGGAGGTAAAAGCTCATGGCTCCTTTCCGCTTTGGTTAGTTGAGCTATTATCAAAGAATCATATTTACCCACAACGATTTAGTAAAATAGGTAACATTTATACAAAACTAAGAAAGGAAAAGTAATGTTTAACACAATTTTCGATACAACAACAGCCGGGCTGTCGATTACAACCGGGCTGATCTGCGCCGCAACCGCATTAGTCCTCGGTCTTATTATCGCTCTTACACATATGAAAACATCACAAACTAGTAAAGGCTTCCTGGTCACCCTAGCGACCCTTCCTCTCCTTGTCATGAGCGTAATGATTATGATTAACGGCAATCTTGGAACATCAATTGCAATCCTTGGCGCCTTTTCCCTTATCCGCTTCCGCTCAATTCAGGGTCAAGCCAAAGAGCTACTTTCGGTATTCTTCGCTATGATGGTAGGCCTCGCCTGCGGCATGGGACACATCTTATTCGGCACCATTATAACCATAATTGCAGTCGTCGCAATCTTCGTCTTTACCTATACAAATTTTCTTACTCCAAACCGCAACCAGCGTGTTTTAAAAATAGTTATTCCGGAAGATTTAGATTACGAAGAAGTATTTAACGACATTTTCAAAAAATATACTTCGCGTGCCGAACTCGTACGTATGAAAACAATGAACATGGGTTCTCTCTATAAGTTAACATACGATATTACTCTAAAATCAAACATTAAAACTAAAGAATTTCTCGATGAGATTAGAGTAAAAAACTGCAACCTAAAAGTCCTTCTCTCTCAACCAGTTTGTGAAGAGGAGGTATAATGACATCTCGAAAAAATTCGGAAAAATTACCAATAAAAGATATTGTCGTCATAGGAATAATCCTAGCCATAACGCTCACCGCCGCAATAGTCGTTAATATTAATAATACTCCAAGCAATACCGCGGAGTTAATCGAAGACAGTCTCGACGTTGATAATGGCGACCAAAAAATCAACTGGACCCATTATAATACTACAGATGTCGAATTAGCTAGTTCATATCAGATCACGACAGCCGGTATCTACCACTTTACCGGAGAATTAGAAGGCGGTCTAATCGACATTAAAGTTAGTAAAAATGACCCAGTTAAGCTTATTCTCGACAATGTATCAATCAAGAATCCTTCCGGTCCAGCGATTCTCTGCCACGAAGCCGATGATTTAGTCATTGAGCTAATCGGCGACAATTATTTAATAGACGGCGAGGAATATACTTCAGCTTTTGATGCGGACACAACTGGCGCAATCTATTCTAAGGCTGACCTAACTTTCGAAGGAGATGGTACCATAAATATATCCGCTAATTACGCAGATGGTATTGTTAGTAAAGATGATCTTAAATTCAACTCAGGAGTTTATAACATTACGGCAACCGATGACGCAATTCGCGGTAAAGATTCGGTTTATATCGTAGATGGCGAATTCTATATTGAATCCGTCGCTGATGGCATAAAATCTACGAACGAAACCGAAACCAGAAAAGGCTTTATCCTAATCGAAAGTGGCAGTATAAATATAAATTCTTCTGGCGCAAAAGGCTTAAAAGCAGTAAATAACATCTTAATACAAGGGGGCGAATTAAACATTACAAGCTACGACGACGCCATCCATTCCAATAACCGCATAGGTATTTCTAATGGCAACTTTACAATCAATGCGAGCGATGACGCAATTCATGCAAACAACGAATTAGTAATTGATAATGGCATTATAAATATCGAAAAAAGTTACGAGGGTCTAGAAGCGCAACAAGTTACTATCAACAACGGCACGATCAAAATTACATCTATAGATGATGGAATTAATACTGGCGGCGGAGCCGATAGCTCCGCAAACAACCGACCCGGCGCCGGTATGTTTGATATCGATAAAGATTGCATCCTAAATATCAACGGTGGATATGTTTACATAAACGCCAGTGGCGATGGATTAGATTCTAATGGCTATATCTACATAAATGGCGGCACGATCGTCGTTGATGGCCCAACCAATAATGGCAACGGTGCACTAGATGCTGGCGCCGAAATAAAAATGGAGGGCGGAGAGGTCATCGCGATAGGCTCTACCGGTATGGCGGAAACGCTCGGCGAGAACTCGTCTATCTACAATATTAGCGTATATCTAGACACCATCCAACCAAAAGACACGATTATCGAAATTAAAAACAGTCAAGATGAAACAGTCATTTCTCATGTGTCAGCTAAGACTTTTAGCCACCTAGCCGCCGGAAGTAATAAATTCGAACAGGGAGAAACATATACTATATACCTAAATAATGAAAAATATCAAGACTTTACAATTTCAAATATTACGACGATAATAGGTAACTACACCGGCCCCGCAATGCGGAGAAAATAGCATAATTTTTCTAAATTCTATACCGTCTATGCTATAATTATAAAAAAGGAGGCGAAGTGCAATTAATCGTAATATTACTAGCTACAGTATCAATTTTGACCTTTTTATCGGGTCTTGTTACCTTTCTAGGAGCAAAAAAAGGTAACCGAGCAAGGTCAGCATGGTTTTTTATAGCTACTATTTTTGCGACCATCTGGATGATTTCAATCTCAGTCTTTCTAATCGCCGAACCAAGTTGGGGCAAACTAATCGAACATGCTACTAACTGGACATATATTAGTGCGATCTTTATCGATATAGCTCTTCTTGGCTATATCAACTGGCACGAAAAATACGGAAAAATTATCACCTGCCTATTTATTATCTTCGGCCTAGCTATTAGTATTGTTTTCGCCTCGAACCCTTACCTCTTATATAGTAAAATCATCTTAACAAACACTGGCAACAGATTAGTTACAAATATTAATCCGTTCTACTTTGTCTACATTACCTTCTTCTGTATTCTTGTTCCTACTGTTATCCTTAGTCTATTCAGACAAGTCCTAAGAACCGAATCTATTAGAAAACGCAACAGCGACTTAGTATTATTAGTCGGATTCGCTATTTCCGGAACTACGTCTTTAGTCTGTAACCTTATCCTCCCATTCTGGACGTGGGATTTCATTTGGCTTGGTCCTATTGCTATTTCTACTACCATCATTGCCTTCTACTACTCCATTCTTCGCTATCGCTCACTCACCATCTCTTCTATTTGGCTAAAGCTACTTTCCTACGTCGTAATTATTACATCAATCGCTATCGTCTACATGATCATATTCTCGCTTATCTTTACCGCGATGTTTAGAGGCTCTGCTCCGTCGATCGAGGTGATTGCACTGAACTTCATCATGATAATGATCTTCTTAATACTTATGCCTGCAATCAACCAACTTATCGCTAGTGTCCGTATCGCAATTACCAGCCAACACCCAAAATCAAAGGACAAAAAGTAAATGGAAGAACCCAACCCCCAATCTAACGACAAATCTCGACTGACAATCCTTCTGTCGTTTAATGCGGTGGCAATTATTATAGCGGGAGTATTAATCGCCAGTGCGATTTTTAATAGCGGCTTTAAATTCCGTACTGTAGGCGAACGCTCCGATGTTATCGA
>JAGCAL010000067.1 GCA_017652715.1 Candidatus Saccharimonadota bacterium
ACTGGTATCTGGATGAAAGCTAAGATACTGGGCGTAATGAAATTCGTAGATGGCGGCGAGGTAGATGATAAGATTATTTGTGTCCCAGCAGATGATCGTAACAATGGTGATGCTTATAATAAGCTAGAGGATTTACCAGAACAAACTTTGAAGCAAATAGAATATCATTTTAATCATTATAAGGACTTAAAGAAGCCTGGTTCGACAGAAGTGAAATCGTTTGAGGGTATAGAATCTGCCAAGAAGGTGATTGCTGCTGCGATAGAACGATACGCGAAGAACAATTAATTAATTGTTTGGTTGTCTGAAAAAATATCTCCCCATGGGGGAGATATTTTGTAGTTACGCTATGATTCCTAAGGACATTGACACTAGTCGTCGGTCTGCTCATCGGCCTCGGCCTGATTTTTGAGATCTCCTACTGTGATATCTTCGTATTCGATTGGTTTGGCCGTGAGGATTACGTATAGACCATCTAAGTCAATAGCTTCATATACATTACGGTCTAGCTCCTGAAATTGCTCGTAAGCTAGCTTGGCGATTTTGTTGTTTTCGTATTCTTGGTAGATTTTGAGGCCGTTTACGTTATTATTGGAGGTCGTATAAACACGATGAATTTTAATTGGTGTATAATCTTTATCTGCTTCTGGGAAGATATCTGTGCCTGTAATAGTAATGACGTATTTATTATCATTAGGTGTAAAGAGAGATTGATCGATTCTGCCAGGAATAATATTGTTATTAAATAGTACTATTAGTACAATAATAACCAATGCCAGTACGGCAGCGATTAAACATCCTATGACGATTGGTTTATTCTTTTTTTGAGAATCAATCATTGTTCTTCCTGTAGTTCTATTTTAGCATGAGAACTATAATTCGGCAATAGGAACACGCTTTTGTTTTGTTGTGTCGCGATCTCTGATGGTTACGGTGTCATCTTCTAAAGTCTGAAAATCAATGACGATGCATTTGGGAGTACCGATTTCGTCTTGCTTGCGATAGCGCTTACCGATGTTGCCAGAATCGTCCCAAGTAACATTACCGTATTTAGTGCGAAGTTTTTGGTAGACTTCTTTAGCTTTCTCTGCGAGCTCAGGCTTGTTCTTTAGTAATGGAGAAACACAACATCTATAGGGTGCGAGATTGATTGGCAATTTCAGGACAATACGTTTACTTCCATCGACTTCGTCTTCGGTGTAGGCGGATGAAAGGATGGCTAAGAATAAGCGCTCAACACCAATGGATGGCTCGATGACGTGTGGAACGAAAGATTCGTTGGTTTGTTTATCACGATAGTCCATGGATTTACCGGATGCTTTAGCAATATTTGTTAGGTCAAAGTCAGTACGATAGGCAAGGCCCATTAATTCTTCTTCGCCATTTGGATAATCAAACATAAAATCGATAGTGCGCTTGCTGTAATGTGCACGATCTTTTGCGGGGACTTCTAGTTCGTGGATGCTTTCTTTTGGTAAATGCATTATATTTTCAAGAAATTCGTGCTGAAGTTTGCGCATTTTCTCAAAATTCTCTTCCCAGTTGGCTGGATTTACGAAGTATTCAATTTCCATTTGAGAGCATTCGCGGTCGCGTAGAATAAAATCACGAGGGCTGATCTCGTTACGGAAGGCCTTACCCTGCTGGGCGAGACCGAAGGGCAAATCTGGATAAATAGTATCTATGACATTTTTATAATTCGTGAAAATGCCCTGGGCGGTTTCCGGACGAAGATAAGCAATGTTTTGTTCGGCGATTTTTTGGTCATCGTCTGGAAGAACGGCGCCAACGTGAGTTAGAAACATCATGTTGAATTTACGGATTGGCCCCCAAGATTCTTTGCCACAGACTGGACATTTGGTATGGGTTGCGAGAAACTCTTCGGTGGTGACGGATTCGTTGATGCCGTCGGCGATTTTATCGGCACGAAAACGAGATTTACATTCTTTACATTCTACTAATGGATCGGCAAATGTCGCAGTGTGGCCAGATGCTTCCCATGTCTTAGGGTTCATTAAGATGGCGGCATCGATGCCATAAATGTCTTCGCGATCTTCGACGAAGAATTTCCACCACTCGTCCATGATTTTTTTCTTTAACATAACGCCGAGTGGACCGAAGTCCCAAGTGCCGGCGAATCCGCCGTATACGTCGGAGCCGGGGAAAATAAAACCGCGGCGTTTACATAAGCTTACTATATCTTCTAATTTACTCATGATGTAATTATAACTCCGAATGTTGATTTTCTCAATTGCCCCAGAAATCTTCAGGATTGGAGATTACTTCGATATTGAGGTCGGTAACCTCGCCGGTCTGGAAGTTCTTGGACTGCAGAGATTTTGTCTTAACTTCTTCAGGGCCAATGACGATGCAGTTTTTGGCGATTTTTGAAGCATAGGTCATTTTGTCGCCAAGTTTCTTATTGGTTAGAACGATGGTGGTGCTGTGATTTTTGTCGCGGAGTTTATTTGCGACATTCATAGCTTCGTCGTTTTCTGATTCGGAAAGCGGAATTACGGCATAATCTAGGAGATCCTGTATTTCGGGATTAAGTAGATTCTCTTCGTTTAAAACATAGAATAAGCGTGTTAAGCCGATGGAACCACCAACGCCAGGGAAGGATTGATCGGAGAAGTGCTTGGTGAGATTCTCATAACGCCCGCCGCCGGCGACGGAACCAAGATTGGGATATTCGGGAAGGATGAACTCAAAGACGGTTCCGGTGTAGTAGTCGAGGCCGCGGATGATTTTCATGTCGGCTTTGATTTGGTCGCTCATCTCGATAGACTCTAGAAGATAGAGAACTTGATCAAGTTCTGTCACGCCTTCTTTGTAAGTTGGGTTATCAATGTCAAGATTATTTAGCTCATCAATGATTGCGGAACGATTGCCGTGCAGATTGATGAAGGAGATGATAGTTGCGACTGTTTTCTTATCGAGGCCTAGCTCTTCGAGACTGAATTTGGTTTGCTCTGGGGTAACCTTCTCGGCGTGGTCGATGATATTCATGATTTCTTTGGCTTGGTTGCTAAGATTAAAGGATTCGAGCAAGCCGGCGATGATTTTACGGTTATTAATTCGTGCTAGCACTGGGGTACTAAGGTCAAAGGACTTGAAGGTGGCCAGAAGGGTAGCGATAATCTCAGCATCGTATCCGATTGACAATTCATTACGACCAATGATATCGATGTCGCATTGATAAAATTCACGGAAACGGCCTTTCTGGGCTCTTTCGCCGCGGAAATTAACACCGAGCTGAGAGACTTTGAATGGAAAGGTCAATTCACTTTCATACTCGACGACATAGCGCGCCAGTGGTACGGTGTGATCGAATCTAAGTGCCTGATCGGCGGATTCTATAGATTTGTCACCGGTCTTGATGAGCTTGTAGATTTGTTTCTCGGTGTCGCCACCGGCTTTAGCTAGGAGGATTTCGGTGCGCTCTATGAATGGGGTTTCGATTTCTTGAAAACCATATAAATGGTACGTATTTGCGATGTCGGTTTTAAGTTTATTAAAAACGGCTTGAGTCTCGGGAAGGAGTTCCTGAGTGCCGGAAACTTTAGATGTATTGATAGATTTCATACTTTTAATTATAACATATGTATGCTATAATAAGCGCACTGTGGCGCTGTAGCTCAGTTGGTAGAGCAGAGGCCTGAAGAGCCTTGTGTCACTGGTTCAAGTCCAGTCGGCGCCACCACCATTTGAGTTAAAAGCCGGCATCTCGGCGTTTTTTCTTGCTCGCTCGTCTAGTAGACGCACTTCGCAAGAAGAAAACACCAATCTGCCGGCTTTTAATCTCAAATGGCTGATAATATAATAGCCGGCATTTTCCCGATTTTTTAGTAGTGAGTTTCTGTTAGGTACCTTACGTGTTTTAGGGTGCTATTTTACGCTGATTTTGCGCGAAAAATGCGCCCGAAAACGCATTTTTGCCCCTATAAATTTGTCTGTTAATACCCTAAACACTTTGGTTAAATCTATTTCCCATTACTAATGAAATATAGGATTGTTTTAGTTTATTTCGGCACATATTGCGTAGTGGTCAGAAAAATTATCTATTTTAAAAGCTTGTTTGCTCCGTAAATTCTTGTTTATGAGAATATAATCCATTTGAATCGCACCACGTTTTTCATAGTAGTCCTTAGTTGTTGGTTCATTAATAACACTTCTCACAGTTCCACGAATATCGGGCATTAAATCAAACAGTTTTTCGGTATTAAAATCACCTGCTACCACCAAATTACTATCAGCATACTTTTTTATTATTTCTTCAAGTGGCTTATATGATTCTGGAT
>JAGCAL010000068.1 GCA_017652715.1 Candidatus Saccharimonadota bacterium
ATTAGCTCGAATGTCTCAAAGGGAGTAAAAAGCATTTTTGGTATTTAGATAAGATTTGGATTAGGGTTTGACTATTTGTTCTTGAGTTGGTCTTTGATGGCTAATGTGTTTTATCTATCGGATTACGTGATCGAAAAGGGCGGCGATGGTTAGGGGACCAATGCCGCCGATTTTTGGGGTGATGGCGGTTAGGTCGGTACGAGAACGAATTTCTTCGGCGACATCGCCTTTTAAGACGCCTTTTTCAGAGGCGGTACCAGCATCGACAAGAACGGCGCCAGGTTTGACTAAATCATTAGAAATCAACCCTGGAACGCCAGTGGCCGTTATGATTATATCATAGTTTCTTAAATCTGTCAAGTCGGAGCCACGGTGGAAGAGGTCGACGAGGTAACCGGAATTTGTAAACATTCTAAATAGCGGAGCGCCGACGAGCTTTCCACGGCCAACGATAGCGATTTTCTTTTCAGCTAGTTTTATATCATAGCCGGCAAGAAGCCAGTTTATTGCGGTCGCAGTAGCGGAGTCATATTTTGCGTTTTCGCCGAGGCCGTCGACATCTTTTTCGGGAGCGATTAGGTTAGTTAGTTCGTCAGTTTTAGCTTTTTCGAGAATCGGAAGTTGTAAAATTATACCGGAAACGTTCGGGTCGACGTTTGCGGAACGAATTTTCTCGGCGATTTCTTCAGAGTTCTTCGCGCAGTAGTCTTCGACTTCTACGCCAATATCTTCGCCGTAGGCGATTTTTAGACCAACATACTTCACGATAACAGGATTGTCGCTATCGCGAATAATTAAAAGCTTTGGCTTTTTTTCTAAGTTCTTAACTTGGGCGGCTTGACGTTCTTTAATAAAGCCGGCGAGTTCGCGACCGTTTAAGACTTTCATTGAATCTCCACTGGTTCCTGTTCAAGCCAAAAGCCGAATTTATCGTAGACTTTCCCGACAATTTCGGCGCGAGCTGCGGCGAGGTCGTTATAGCTTTTTGCGGATTCATTAATTAAAACGAGAGCGGCTTTGTCGCTAACTTTTATACCATGGAAGGTTTTGCCGGCGAGACCACATTGTTCAATTAGCCAGCCGGAGTTTATTTTATTACCGTCTTTGCCGCGATGGACGGGATAATTTTTTTCGAGATACTTTTCAAGGTCGGAATCTGATATATAGACGTTTTTAAAGAAAGAACCAGCGCTCGGAGTCGTTAGCGGGTCGGGAAGTTTCTCGGCGCGGATAGCGCTAACGGCGGCTCGGATGCTTTTCGGGCTGTAGTCGGTAATATTATGGTTACTGAGATAATTTTCGAGGGAATTATAAAATGGACGGGTCATTTCGCCGGGATGAAGTTCTAGGGTAATCGAAATAACAAAGTAGCGGTTTTTCTGTGTCGTGTTTAGAATACTTTTACGGTAGGAAAAGTTTAGATCGGCTTTTCCTAGGGTTTTAAAAGTATGAGCTACAGAATCGTAGACTTCGATTTCGGTTAGAGTATCGGCGATTTCTTGGCCGTAGGCACCAATATTCTGGACCGGAGCAGCGCCGGCGAGGCCGGGGATTTTACTTAAAGCTTCGATTCCGGTCAGACCTTTATTGCAAGCATATTCTACGACATCATCCCAATATTCTCCGCCCATGATTTTTAGCTTTACGCCGTTTTCGGTCGGTTCTTCGGCGATTCCGTGCATACGGTTTATAATGATTGCGCCATTAAAACCTTCATCGTGGCCGATTGTGTTAGCGCCATAGCCGAGAGCGAAGGTCGGCAGGCCGAATTGTTCGGCGAAACCATAGGCGTCCGAAACATCGCTAGGTTGTTCGACTTCTAGGACGTAGCGGGCAGGCCCACCAAGTCGCATGGTTGTTAAACTAGAAATTAAGATATTTTCATTTACGCGCATACTGTTATTATAGCATGTTTAAACTGGGGATTCTGGGTTTTTATTGTGCTTAAATCAGGGTTTATGGTTTTTAGGCTTGTTTAGATTTTCGGCTTACTATTTTCTGAAGAAGTTTCTTCTTGAGAAGGTTCGGGTTATACCGTAGCCGCCGATAGCGATTACGATGGCGAAGCCTCCGATGATGAAGATTGTGGAATCATTTTGGGTTGTGCTCTCTGTAGATTTTCTAGTAAATAGACCGGTGTTCGGGACTGGCGGTTCGACGATGACGGATTCTGCGTCGTTGTCGAAATCCTTATGTTCGATGATTGGCGTTTTTTCGTCGAGCGGTTTTTCGCCGAGGTAGAGGGATTCGAAGATTACGAATTGTCCGCCGCCGAGGCCAGTAGTATTGAGTGCAAGATACATATCTAATTCACCACAGGCTTTTTCTGGGACGAAAGTAGCAGTTTGTTCTACTGGGTTTCCATTGATAAGTACTGGCTCTTTGGTTTCTTTGTTCATAAGGACGCCTTTTACAGTATATTGTAGGCCTGGTTTTAGGCAGTATTTTACGGTATCTTTAATCTCTACGTCTTTATCGACGGCGAGGACTTTCTCGTTAGTCTCTTTGTTTGTTGCGTATGTGTAGAGGCTGACTATCGTGACGGTTTGGCCTTCGTCGGTTATGTCTTCGTGGTTCGTAATTAGTTCGTCCCCATAGTAGAGGCTTTCATAGACTACGACATTTTTTCCGGCGAGCATTGCGGCGTTGAACTTGAACGTCATTGACGTTGTGCCGCATTCGGTTTCGGAGTTTAGATGGATGACCTGTTCGATAGGCTTTCCGTTTACAAGTAACGGCTGTTCGGTTGATTTGTCCATTAGGATTCCTTTAATGGTGAAGTCTAATCCTGGCGTTACGCAGTATTCAATTGTATCTTTTATTCTTGCTTTACGGTTTATTTCGACGAATTTGTCGCCATCTTTTTCGTCGGTTGCGGTAGTTTTAAGGGAGAAGACGGTACAGTGGTTATCCCAATCAATAGTAACCGTGTCAGTATTTGTTATATCGATTATAGTACTTTGGTTTTCCTTGATGTAGCAGAATAGATTTGATCGGCATTCTAGCTCTTCGATGAGATATTTTCCGTATGGTAGGGCACCCAAAGTATCGTCTATTTGAGAACTATAGTTTCCTTCATCATCCTCTCTAAAGAACCAGGTGCCATATTCTTTATTATATGTGATTGGCTGGTCTCCTGGTTGGAATGCTTCGTATAGTTCATCGTACCCATTGGTGTTTTTTGAGTGGGGGATAACTGAAGTGTCTGCGATACCGTGTTCGTCGGTGATAACGATATGGCTTTCTATTGGCTGATTATTTTCGTCTAATGCGGATACCCTAAAGAGGACATCGCTTAAGGTCGTTTTGTTATCAGCATCTTTTTTGAGGATTTTTAGGTCACCTCTTATGACTTGGTTTTCGACGGTTGTTGTAATATTTAGCACATTGTTATCGTTTGGAATTGTTACAGGGTATTCGGTTTCGGTATCTAGTACATAATTGTTGGATGTTTTAAGCTCTTTGATGATGTAGTTGCCATATGGCAGATCATTAAATACTACACTGCAGTTGTTTCCTGTAATGGTTCCTGTCGTGATACGTTCATTCTGTCTTACGTATTTGTGGCCGTATTCGATTGGATTATTTGAGGCATTGATGATTTCAAACTCAACGCCGCTAAATGAATAACCTCGTTTTGTGGCACATGTGCCGGTTTCTTTATCAACTTTATTAATAGTAACGCTGCCGGTTTTTGGGGTATTATCGAAAGTTTTGGTTATATCTAGGCCGTCATTTCCAGGGATAGTTATATCAATATAATTATGACCATTGTCTGGTAGTAGATAACCCGCACTGACGGCGGTCTCGACGATTCGATAGGTACCGTATGGCAAGTTCGCGAATTCGACGCTGGCGTTATTGTCGGTCGTAATTGTGCGGTAGGCAAATTCGGTTTGAAGGCTAGGACTACGGAGTTGGTTGTCATACATTATTGCATTTGTTGAATTATTATAGATTTTAAAGGTCGTACCGACGAAAGTATTGTTGCCGCTAGGAGTGGTGCCGGTTATGGCATCTCTTTTTTGTATGGTGATTTTTCCTAGTTTCGGTTCGTTGTCGAAGGTTACTGTTACGTTTGGACTAGCTGCATTGGAAATCGTGACGGTTTGCTTCTTTGTCCCATTAGGAGACTGATAGCCGTTGTTAGCACCAGTTTCTTCGACTTCATAGTTTCCGAAGGGCAGACCTTCAACAATTATAGTGCTTTGATTGTTATTAAGTGTTAGGCCTTCTACTATCGTTTGGTTGTTTTCTATTTTATTATTTCCGTACCAGATTGCTTTTCCTGTTCTGTTTGTAATCTTGAATGTAGTGCCGTTAAAAGTATTGTTGCCACTAGGAATAGAAGTGCCGGTTGATGCATCTATTTTTTGAATAGTGACACTGCCTCGAACTGGAGAATTATAGAAAGTCACTTCTGGATTGTCAGGATCGACATTTTGTTCATTATTTGGGCGACTAGCGACCGTATATCCTCCTGCTCCAGCAGATACCTCGATTACTTTATAATTACCAAGTGGTAAATTATTGAAGGTGACTTCACATTGGTTTTCACCGAGAGTTTGGTCGGCGACGCCACTAACTGGTTGGCCGTCGGACGTTACTAATCGGAATGTTATTCCGGCGAACGATGCGCCGCCTTGGGTTTCACAGGTTGTTCGTATTTTGTCATCCCTTTTATGTACTATGATATTGATGTTTGTACGATCGTTAGGAAAAGTGACAGTTGCGGTCGGTATGTTTTCTACTTTTGTTGTATTATCGTCAATGGTTACGGTCATTTCCTCAGGATTTGGATTATAGCCGGAGCTAGCCGCAGTCTCTTTGATGATG
>JAGCAL010000069.1 GCA_017652715.1 Candidatus Saccharimonadota bacterium
ATAATATAGGCATGAAATATGCCGTAACGGTAAAGCCGGGCAGTAGCCGAGAGAAAATCATCGGAAATGACGGTGAACTCGTTGTTTATCTTCGCGCTAAGGCCCATGATGACGAAGCCAATGAAGCCCTAATAAAGGTACTCTCAAAACACTTTGGGGTCCCGAAGACTTCTATTAAGATTCTCAGGGGTGCGAAGTCTCGCCACAAACAGATAGAACTTTGACAAAAACACGAAAGTGTGCTATAATAAAAAATATGGATTCTTAAAATGAAAAAAAGGGGGTGTGAAATATGGAATCCATCGCATATAAAATCATTAGTTTTCTTGCCGATTTTTACGCGGCAGCAACTATCAATAAGTATCTGATGGTTGTAATGTTTTGGATCTTTTGGCCAGGACTCTTTTTTGTAGTCGCGGTCATCTTCGAATCTAGAAAGGCGCCACTCTGGCGGCATCAAGCGAAAGCGTTTATCCCGGGCGATTTTGCATTCGGGGTCGCCTTCACTGCTCTTGTCGGTTTACATACAACAAGGTCGTCAGATGACTACTGCTACAATAATATCTATTGGATAATATTGATAATGGCATTTGTCGTCATCTTTTTATTATTCGGTAATCAGGATTCAAAGAGTTACCCGCAAAGAGCAGCTTTCAGCCCAACAAAGGTCTTCCATGATGTTGTTGGGTATTTCCTGATTCCGGTCATGCTGGCTGGTTTGGGGGCGAAAAAATTAGGGGACTATTTTATAGTATCCCGGTATGGAGCCGAAAACTGGATGGTCTTCGGCTTTGCCATTATATTTTACCTCATCTGCGTGTTATATGATGAGAAAAAAGGGTTCACCGAAGAGGACATCAAGGCCAGGCATATCGAAGATTGGCATCCGATTTGGACGCAGCCGAAAAAACCCGAAAACAGATCTGAAAGTAAACGCCGCAGTCAACCAAACAGCAAAGAAAACGAATAATGTAAACCCCCGGTTCTACCGGGGGTTCGCTGTTTATTAGTCTTCTTTTTGTTTCATAGTTGGAAACGGTACTGCTTCCCTACCAGGGACGCCTTCAAGCAACCAGAAGTTGCGTTCTGAATTTCCCCAGCCACAAGCTGGCGGCATACCATATTCAAGCATCTCGATAAAGTCCATGTCCATCATCTGAGCTTCCTCGTCGCCAGCATCGCGTGCCGCCTGTTGCTCGCGGAAACGCTCTAACTGGTCTAGAGGGTCATTTAATTCCGAAAACCCATTCCCCATCTCAGTCCCGGCGATAATTGGATGAAATCTCTCGGTAACTAACGGGTTCTCGGGGGATTTTTTCGCCAATGGTGACAAGGAAAGCGGCTCTTCGATTAGCCAATACGGTCCAGCCGAGGTCTTACGAATCAATTTCCAAACGTGATCGATAAGATGCGGTGTAGTCATATCGAAATCCGACTCTACTCCGTTATCTTTCAGTATTTGAATCAGCTGCTCGCGGTCCGGATTAAACACATCCACGCCAAATTTCTCCCGCAGAAGATCTGCATATTTAACTCGCGGCCATTCGCAGTCTAAATCAATCTCAAAACCACCTACATTGAATTTAAGTGTGCCCCAAGTTTCTTTCGCTACATATTTAATCATTTCCTCATAAAACTTCATTCCGTCTTCATAGTCTTCATAGGCAGCATAAGCCTCAAAAGCAATATGCTCTGGTAAATGTTCGTCGTCCACTCCTTCATTTCTAAACCGCGGTCCAATATCATAAACCTTCTCAAACCCACCTCCAAGCAACCGTTTTAACGGCAACTCGTGCGAAATGCGTAAATAAAAATCTTCATCAAGGGCATTCATGTGGGTCGTAAAAGGTGTCGCGTCAGCCCCTCCAGTTGTATGTTCTAGAACCGGTATATTTATCTCGATAAACCCATGTTTATTCATAAAATCACGCGTCGCTTGCCAGAATCTCGAACGACGTATCAACCTCTCGCGCACCTCAGGATTCACATTCATATCTACGTAGCGACGGCGATAACGTTCCTCTTTATTGGTGAATTTCTCCGGCAAAGGTCGCAGACTTTTAGTTAGAAGCCGCACAAAATCCGTAAAAACTGAAATCTCGCCAGTCTGGCTCTTGTCGACAACCCCCTTCGCTTCAATAAAATCACCAGTATCAAGCAAGCGCATCTCCTTCGTTCCAAATAGGCCTTTATGCGGTTCGTCGGAAGCTTTCATGAAAATTTGCACTTCGCCAGAATCATCGCGCACTTTAAGGAAAACTAGCTTCCCGAACGAACGAATCGCGACGATGCGTCCGGCGATGACTACTTCTTGCCCCTTTTTCTCATCAAAATAATTTATAACGTCAATAATTTTAGTATTGCGATGAGACTTGGCTGGATATGGATTGATTCCTTGCGAATTAATCTCTTCTAGCTTTTTCAGCCTCTCATTACGATAATCTTCGAGTAACATATCTATAGTATAACATAAAACAAAGACTTTTTACCTATAGCAAGCTTAGAAAAGTCTTTGTTTTATAACCAAGGAAAGCTATTTAATCTCTAATATCTTAATCTTTTTGCCGTTGAATTCGAATTCGTCGCCAGTCTTTCTACCAAAAAGTGCTTTTCCAATCGGCGATACGTTCGAAATCTTACCCTCAAGCGGATTAGCTTCGGTCGGGCCTACAACGGTATACTCAGTCTTTTTTCCGCCAAAATCAAACACAGCGGTAACCCCGAGATCAATCTTACTTCGTTTTCCGCCCTTTATAATTTTCGCATTTTTCAAAATTTCTTGAATCTCAAGAATCCGCCCTTCGGCAACTTTTTGCTCGTTTCTAGCCGAGCTATACTCTTCATTTTCGGACAAATCACCGAAGGAACGAGCAACGGCGATTTTCTCAGCAATCGCTGGGCGACTCGCAATTAGCTCATTAAGCTCTTTTTCTAAATCTTTTTTCCCTTCGGCGGTCAGATTAACAACTTTTTTTATCATAATGGATAACTCCCACTTAAACCTAGTCTAGTGTAATTGATAATTAATCTAAAGTCAAGACTAAATTTCGCTTATTTTTACTACTTTCGTTTCTCCACTTCGGCGATCAGTAATTTCTACCGAATCAGTAGCTAAAGTTTTATCCGACATTACGACCCGGTATGGTATTCCGATTAATTCAGCATCAGCAAACTTTTCACCCGGACGCACATCTCGGTCGTCGAACAAGAATTCTTCTTCTCTTCCGGCGTAAAGCTTTTCAGCCTCTTGAGTACCTTTTTCGCCAATCCCGACCAAATAATACTTAAACGGCGCAACTGACTCTGGCCATACTAGACCTTTATCGTCAGAAAACTTCTCCGCAATTACTCCCATTAAGCGCGACACTCCGATCCCATAGCAGCCCATACACACGGTCTTCGGCTCGTTATTCGCGTCAATAAACTTAAGTCCAAGTGGCTCAGTATACTTAAACTTCAGCTTAAATATATTCCCAACTTCAGCAGCCGTAGCTTCTTTTAGCTCATCTCGCGAAACGCCGAGATCGGCCAAAGTTTCATCATTTAATACTTCTTTATTAATTACAACAGACTTGTCCGCGTTATAATAAATTGTATCCTCACCTACCGGCAAAATCGTCTGGAATTCATGCGAATATTTTGCGAAAATTCCGCCACTCGCGAAAGTCTGAAATGTATCGTCGCCGATTCCTAAACGATTGAAAATCTGTCTATAAGCCCCTTCGATTTTTACATAAAACTCATCCAGATCTTCCTCGGAAACATGAAAACTGTAAAGATCTTTCATAAGGAATTCGCGTCCTCTTAAAATACCAGATTTCGCGCGT
Source organism: Candidatus Saccharimonadota bacterium (assembly GCA_017652715.1). Taxonomy (GTDB): domain Bacteria; phylum Patescibacteriota; class Saccharimonadia; order Saccharimonadales; family Saccharimonadaceae; genus Nanosyncoccus. The sequence continues at coordinate 3,828 of JAGCAL010000069.1, forward strand.
AGCTCATTCCTAAATTTCGTCTGGAACTGGTAGACGGAGCAAGGTAAATCTTTATATCTAGAAATATAGGTTTTCAGCATGTTTACGATCGGCTCTTCGTGGGTCGGCGCAAGTCCTAGAACTCCGCC